>JACUUM010000033.1 GCA_014859305.1 Coriobacteriia bacterium | reverse complement strand
AGCTTGTGGCAGCCCTTGCAGAACTTCGCGTCGGTGCCGCCCGCGCCGTGGCAGACCTCACACGCCGTGATCTCCTTCTTGGCCGACTCCGCGTGCACGCCGATCTTCTCGGCGGGCTTGCGCAGCCAGTCGCCGGCCTTGTGCGAGGAGGGCAGCGGCTTCTCCTTGTCGTGGCAGTCGTTGCACAGCTTCTGGTCGTGGCACTCGCCCAGGCAGCCCGGCGCCCCCTTCTCGCGCACGGCGGCGGCGTGCTGGGTCTTCCAGGCCACCTTCGTGTCGAACTCCCAGCCGCCGACCTTGCTGCCGTGGTGGCACTTGTCGCAGAAGAAGGTCTTGGACTGCTCGTGGCACATCTCGCACTTGGCGAGCTTCTCCTTGGAGGCCTCGGGGTGGCCGCCGCTGAACTCGGCGTTGGCGGGCACCGTCCCGGTCGGCTCCGTGAAGTACGCATCGTGCGGGATCGACATGCCGTGGCAGCCGGTGCAGAACTCGTCCTTCTCGTGGCACGTCGAGCAGTAGCTCACCGCCTTCACCGAGACGACATGCCAGCCGTCCTCCGTGCGCTGGGTCTCGGTCACGGCCTCCTCGCCGCCTGAGGACGCGTACGCCTTCCGCACGCCGAGGAGGGACGCCTTCGCCTCGACCTCCCCCTCGCCCTCCGTCGCGTGAGCGACGCGCTCGAGGTCCTCGCGGGCCATCTCCGCGTGCGGAGCGAGCTCCTCGCCGGGCACCTTCACGAAGCCCGTCTTGTCGTGATTGTCCGGCTTGAGCTTGAAGCCCTCCGGGTGGCACGCGGAGCACTCACCGGGTGCCAGAGCGTCCTTCTCGAGGCTGTGGCACCGGTAGCACGCGGTCATCTCCATGAAGTTCTCGTGGCCGCGGTTGAGCTCGCCGGTGCTCGGGTCGACGTTGACGAGCTGCACGTCCCACTCGGGATGCGCCACCCGGTTATGACAGAACGTGCAGGTGATGTCCTCATCGATGTGGGTCTGGTGGTCGATGATGATCCCGTCCGAGGGCGTCACGTCTCGATTGGACATCGAGTGGCACTGCGTGCACTGCGAGGCCGGCATGTGCTTGGTGTCGAGAGCCAGGTGCGATTCCGCGTTGAGCGGGATCTCGAACTTGTTCGTGGCGGTGAGGTAGAGCTCGCCGAGCGCCGTGGCCTTGTGAAGCAGGAAGGTCACCGGGTCGGCGTTGACCGGCATGTGGCACGCCATGCAAGAGATGTTCGCGTGCGAGGAGGCCCTGTAGGCGATGATCGTGTCGTCCTGGACCTTGTGGCACACCTCCGCACAGAACCAGCGTGTCGACGTGGCGCCGAGCGCCACGATGACGAACGCGGCCATCGCGAGCACGGCCGCGCCGGTCCAGATGATGTACCGCGGTCGCCGGGCCGGGTCTTTGAACCCGGCGAGCGATATCCTCGCCATACGCACCTCTCTTCGCCTTCGCCCCCGCCGGATGGCGTGAACGCGCTCACGAACGAGCACACAGCGAATCAACGATACTTGAAGACGGCCTGACGCAGCAACCACATTCCCCCAGGTTCGACGAAGGAGTGGTCGCGCGTCCCGGAAAGGGCGGTGCGCTCACAGCGCCAGGATCAGCGAGACCTCGACCGGAGCGCCCAGGGGCAGAGCGGCGACGCCGACGGCCTCCCGCGCGTGCCGCCCGCGCTCCCCGAATGCCGTCAACAGCACCTCGGAAGCGCCGTCGACGACCGCCGGCCGGGCCTGGAACCGCTCGGCGGAGGCGACGTAGCCGACGAGCTTCACGACCGCCGTCACCTCGTCGAGCGAGCACACGACCGCTGCCGCCGCCAGGGCGTTGAGGGCTGCTTGCCGGGCGCAGGTGCGCGCCGTGCCCTCGGAGACCTCCGCGCCGACCCGGCCGCTGGTCAGAAGCGCCCCGTCGAGGACCGGGAGCTGGCCGGCCGTGAACACGAGGCCGCCCGCGAGTACGGCAGGCACGTAGGACCCCTTGGGCGCGGGCGGTGCGGGGAGACGGAGACCGGCGGCCTCCAGGCGCGCCGCGACGCTCACGCGCTCGCCGACTCGGTCGTCTGCTTCAGCTCGTACGTGGCGGCCGAGATGTTCCGGGAGGCCTCGGCGGCCTGCTGACTCACCAGAGCGACCTCGCGCATCGATACGACGACCTGCTCGGACGCCGTGCGCTGCTGTTGCGTCGCGATCGAGATCTGCTTGGCCGCGTCCGTGGTCTGCTCGACCTGGTGCACGATCCGGTCCAGCGAGTCCGCGGTGCGCTGGGCGAGGGACTTGCCCTCGTCGACCTTCTTGGCCGCACGCTCGGTGGCCATGATCAGGCCGGACGTGGACGCCTGTATCTCGCGCACGACGCGACCGATCTCCTGGGTCGACTCCGTGACGGAGTCCGCGAGCTTGCGGATCTCCTCGGCGACGACGGCGAACCCCTTGCCCGCCTCCCCCGCCCTTGCCGCCTCGATGGCGGCGTTGAGCGCCAGGATCTTCGTCTGCTCGGCTATCTCGTCGATGATCGTCAGCACGCGCCCGATCTCCTGGCTGCGCTCGGCGAGAGCGAGTATCCGGTCCGAGGACTGCTGGGTGGTCAGCCGGATCTCCTCTATGCCCTCGGACGTGTCGTGGACCGCCGTCATCCCCTCCTCGGCGCTGGCCAGTGTCGTCTCCGCGATCCGCACGACCGACTCGGAGTTCTCCGCGATCTGCTTGGAGGTCTGGGCGAGCTCCTCCAGCGTCGCCGAGGTCTGGGTCACGGCGGCTGCCTGCTCGGCGGCGCCGGAGGCCTGCTCCTCGGTGACCGTGAGTATCTCCGACGACAGATCGCGCACGCGCCCGCCCATGTCCCTCATCCGCTCGAGGGAGCCCTGTCCCCGCTCGAAGACCTGCTCGAGACGCCGGCGCATCTCGCGCAGGTCCTTGGAGGCGGAAGGCGTGGCGCCGAAGGCGGCGGTCGCGTCGGCGAGCACGCCTGCCAGGATGGTGCGGGACGTACGGATCGCGATCAGGTAGCAGCACGCGCCGAGTCCGAGACCCGACGCGATGGACAGCAGCGAGAAGACGAGCCACGCCGACGGGCCGCGCGCCACCACGAACACGCCGGCCACGAGAGGGAAGGCCACTCCGATGGCCAGGCCGACGAACAGCATCGTGACGAGCAGCCGTGTGCCGGTGTCGCGCTTCATGACGCCTCCGTGTCGCGATGGCCGCCGCTTCTCGCGGTGCGCCTACGGCCGGGCCGACCAAGGGGATTCTAGCAGCCCGCATCCTCCTTCGGCAGGACGGCTTGATTGGGCTATACCCCACGGGGTATACTGGCGCCGTGAGGGCGTCCGGTGACGGCGGAAGGGGTCATGATCGTGAGGGTCGCGATAGACGCGGGAGTCTGCGACAGGTCGCCGGGGTGCCCGGTCCGGCGGGTGTGCCCGCGCGGGGCCGTCGTGCCCGTCGAGGGCGGTGCCTATCCGGGCGCCGATGGGTACACGGTGGAGGAACAGCGTTGCACGGGATGCGGCATCTGCGTCCGCCACTGCCCTGCCGGTGCCGTCGGCCCGATACTCTGAGGTGAGGAGCGAGATGTCCGATCAGCGCGTCACCGTCGAGGTCTTCGACCTGCCGGCAGACACCGCGTGCTTCAGCGGAGGATGAGGCCCGTCCTGGTCTCCGGAGGAGATCACGGCGATAGTCCGGGTCGAGATGACGAACCGGTTCGGGGGGGCCGCGGAGATCGTCTACCATGACGTCTCGCTGCCCGACGTCCGCGAGCGGCACGGCTCGACGATCGAGACGATAGAGGCGCGAGGGCTGCTCTACCCGGTCACGGTCATCGACGGAAGACCTGTCTACGACGGCGCCGTATCGTACCCCGCCATCCTGAGGGCGGTGCAGAGCCGGCTCGAGTCCATCGAGCAGACCGGCTGAGGGCCACCGAGCGCGAAGAGAGCGCGGGAGCGCCGCCCCGCTCGATGATCAGACGCGCCTGCGCGCCCAATCCCAGAACATGCCGACGAGTCCCTTCTCGAGGAACTGCTCCCACGCCGTCCCGGCCGCATGCTCCGGTGGCAGCGACGCGTCGTATCCCGCCCGGCGCCGCGGGTCGGAGAGCACCTCGTAGGCCTCGTTGATCCTCTGCATCCGTCGGGTCGCGGCATGGCGTCCCTCGGGGGGGACCTTGTCCGGATGGTACTTCATGCACAGCGCTTTGTACGCCTTCTCGATCACCTCGGGCTCGGCCGAGCGGCTCACCTGCAACCTCGTGTAGTGGTCCATGTGTCTCCCGGTCCTGGCAGCGGCGGAGGCCTAGTGTCTCTCGCAGACGCGGTCGGGCACGAGCGTGGGTTCGAGGTACATCTCCAGCGCCTCCGAGCAGCGCTTGTTCGCCAGCGCCATCCCCGACGCGCAGATCCTTACCAGGACGGCGTCGCCGTCGCGCGGCGGCTTCTCCATGGAGGACGCCGCCGGGGCACGCTGCTCCTCGAGGGCCCGGGTCATGTACGACTTCCAGATGCGGGCCGGGAACGTGCCGCCGGTCACCTTGATCCCGCGGACGTCGGTCATGTCGACCTGCGCCTCGCGGTACCCGACCCAGACCGCCGTGACCAGTTCGCCGGCGTAGCCGACGAACCAGGCGTCACGGTGGGACTGCGTGGTGCCCGTCTTGCCCGCCGCCCACTCCTCGAGCTTCGCCTCCGTGCCCGTCCCCGACTCCACCACCTCGTGCAGCATGAGGGACGCCTTGACGGCCACGTCGGCGGGCACGGCGCGGGAAGGATCGCCCCCGCCCGCGTAGAGGCGCTTCCCCTTCGGGTCGGTGACCTCGGTGATGCCATGCGGCGGCGCGAGCATGCCGGCGGCGGCGATGGTGCCGTAGGCCGACGCCATCTCGAGCGGCGAGACGCCCTTGGACAGGCCCCCGAGAGCTATCGCGGGGTTCGGCTCCAACGGGCTGGCGATCCCCATCCTCCTCGCGGTTTCGACGACCTTCTCGGGGCCGACGCGCATGACGAGCCGCGCGTACACGGCGTTGACCGACCGGTTCGTCGCGGCCCTCAAGGTCATCCGCCCGGCCGTTCCGGCGTTCTCGTAGTTCTGGACGTTCCAGACCCCGTCTCTCACCCGGATCGAGCATGGGGTCGAAGCGAAGACGTCGTCGGGCCGGACGCCCTGCTCCAACGCGGTCACGAGCACGAACGGCTTGAACGCCGAGCCGGGCTGACGTCTGCCTTGCACGGCCAGGTTGAACCGGTCGCTCTCGTAGTCGCGGCCTCCGACCATGGACAGTACCCTGCCCGTCCGGTGCTCGAGGCACACCAGCGCGACCTCCGGGTCCTGCGGCGAGGGCAGGGATGCCCGCGCGGCGCGCTCGGCGGCGGCCTGCAGGACCGGGTCGAGCGTCGTGTGGACGCGCAGTCCCCCCTCGTAGACGGCGTCCGCCCCGATCTCCTCCATCAGTTGCCGCTTCACCCACTCCACGAAGTGCGGGGCGACCTCCCGCGGGTCGACGGGCGCCACGACGTCCAGGGGAGCCGACTCCGCCTCGCGCCGCTCCGCCTCACCGATCGCTCCGGCGTCGCGCATCCGCCTCAAGACCAGGTCCCTTCTCCGGCGCGCCGCCTCCGGGTCCTGACGCGGGTCGTAGCGCGCAGGCGCCCCGATGAGGCCGGCCAGCATCGCGCTCTCCGGCAGCGTGAGGTCCGAGACGTGCTTGCCGAAGTACGACTGTGCCGCGCTCTCCACTCCGTAAGAGCCTCCGCCGAAGTACACGACGTTCAGGTACGTCTCCAGCACGCGGTCCTTGTCCGCCTTCGTCTCGAGCTGGTAGGCGAGCAGAGCCTCGCGGACCTTGCGACCCGGCGTCCGCTCGCCGCCGGCGAAGAGCAGCTTCACGAGCTGTCGGGTGATGGTGCTGCCGCCCCGACGACCGCCGGCCTCGCCGGCGCTCGCCCACGCCGCGCGCACGACGGCACGCGCGTCCACGCCGTTGTGCTCGTAGAAGCGCACGTCCTCGATCGCGACGACCGCGTCGCGAAGCGCGACCGGTACGTCGGCCAGCGGCACGACCTTGCGATCCTGCTCGCCGTGCCACTCCGCGATGACCGACCCGTCTGCCGCGTAGACGACCGATGTCTCGGCGGGGCGCACCGACTCCGGGCCCGTCTCGAGGTCGGGAAGGGTCAGGGTGAGGCGGTAGAGGTACAGCCCCGCCGCCGAGAGCGCGAGGAACATCGCGCCCAGCACCCCGACGACGATCTTGATCACGCGAGTCAGACGCTCAGGGGACACCCGCGCCTCCGCTGGGTCGGCCGCGCCGACGCGGCCGGGAGGAGGCCGGGGCGAACCGGTTACAATCGGTCCGATGGTATCACGGACCGGACCTTCCGCAGCTCCCCCCCGCGCCGCCGGGGCCGTCCTCCCGCGATGACGGCCTCCCGCCTTCGGCGTGCCTCCCGGTGGCTGCCCGCGCTCCTTTGGATGGGCGTCATCTTCCGGCTGTCCGCCATCCCCGGATCCCGGGTGCCCGGCCGCTTCGGGAACCTCGGGCACTTCGTCTCGTACGCGGTCCTCGCGGCACTGCTGTATTCGGCGGCCCGCCGCGCCGGATCCGGCATCACGAGAGGAGCCGCGATCGCGATCCTCGTGGCCTCGCTCTACGGGGTCACGGACGAGATCCACCAGGCGTTCGTGCCGGGACGCATCCCCGACGTCGCGGATTGGGCGATCGACACCCTCGGCGCCGCGGCGGCGGCGGCGGTACCCCTCGTTCGCCGGCACGCGCGAAGCACGAAGGCCGCCCGCCGGCGGCCTTCGTAGAGCCTATTCGCTGGCCCCTCCCGCAGGGTCCCTCGCCCTTCACAGAGCCGGGCTGGTCTCCTCCGAGGGTGGCACCGTTGACGTACCGTCTTCGGAGGGCGGTACGGTGGACGTGCCGTCACCGGAAGGCGGGACTGTGGGCGAGGTCTCGTCGGACCCGGGAACGCCGTCATCGGGCGTCTCTCCGGCGCCGGGGACGATCCCCAACCAGGCCATGAACTTGTCGACGACCTGCAGCAGGCCCGGCGGGAGCTGCTTGCGCAGGCCGGCGTCGACGCGCTCCTGCATGCGCTCCAGGTTCCGGGCGATGCGCGAGAGCGCGTTCTCCACGCCACGGGGCCGTTCCGCTCCCGGCGCGGGCGACGCATCGGCGGAGGGGCTGGACTCGAGAGCCTGGAGGCCCGCGCGCTCCGCCTGCCTCTGCCGCAGCGCGGCCTGGCGCGCCGCCTTCTCCTCGGCCTTCGCCGCCTTGCGCGCCGCCTTCTCCTCGGCCTTCGCGGCCTTCCCCTCGAGCCTGCCGGCGCCGGCGGACCCGGTGGTCTCCTCGCTGACCTCGGAAGCCCTCGCGGCCTTGCGCGCGGCGGCCGCGGCCTTGCCGCCCTTCCCGTCCTTGCTCTTCCCCGGCGCGGCGATGGCCGCGGCGGGCAGGAGCAGCGCCAGCGCGAGGGTCGCGCACAGCAACCGTACGTAGCTACGTCTCATGCTTCGATCACTTCCTCGTCTCGGCCGACACGTCGGCGACGCTGCACTACGTATCCGATAACGACCGAGGCGCCGCGAAGGTGACGACGGTGACGCAGGTCACTTCCCGCGTCCCTCGTCCGGCCCCCGGCCCTTGTCCGGACCCTTCTCCGACCCCGCGTCCTTGCCCGAGGAGCGCTTGCCGCGCGGGACTTCGCCGTTCCCGCTCCTGCGCGCCTTCGAGCCGCCCACGGGGGAGACCTCGTCCCGCGCCTTGTCCGCCGCCTTGTCCCGTGCCTTCTCCAGCGCCCTCTCGGCGCTCTCCTTGGCCGGGGCCGGGACCCGCTGCACGCGCTCGCGCAGGCGCCCCTCGGCGCCCCCCGAGGCGCGCCCGTCCCGCAGCGCGCGCCTCGCCGCGGCTTCGAGACGGCCCACCGCCACGCCCACGTCGGGGGCTTCCGCTCCTCCCCTGGCCAGGGCCGCGACCTCGTCGGCACGCCTCATCGCGGACCGCTCCGCCAACGCCGTCCGCATGCCCGCCGTGGGCGCGGCGGTGATCGCGGCCTCCTCGATGGCCAGCTTCACGCCGAAGAGCGCGTCGCCGGGCAAGGCGGCGCCCGACGCGTAGGCCACACCGGTCCCGGCCGTCGATACGGCCGCGAGCAGCACCAAGGCGTGCACCGAGAGCCGCCGCGCTCGCGTGCACGCCGCGCCGGCGCGCGCCCCCGAGACGACCCGGGCCCGAACGGATGCGCGGGCCTCCTGCGGCATGACCTCGAAGACGCGGTCGAAGCCTTCGCCGCTCTCACACGGCATCCGCGACCCCCTCTCGCACCGGTTCCGGCTCTTGCCGCAGCATCCCGGCGAGCGCGCGGAGGGCCCGGTGCTGCAGCGCCTTGACCGCGCCCTCCGTCTTGCCCAGCACGCGCGCGGTCTCTGACACGTCGAATCCCCACAGATGGCGCAGGGTCACAACGGCGGCCTGCTCGTCGGTGAGGCGGGCGACGCATGCCCTGACGCGGTCCGCCTCGGCGGCCCGCAGCACGCTGTCCTCGGGGTCCGGGACGGCGTCGCCGCACTCGGGCAGCTCCGCGGCGGTCTCATAGGGACGGCGCGCCCGGCGGCGCAGCGCGTCCACGACCGCGTTGTGCGCGATGCGGAAGAGCCAGGCGCCGAACGGCAGACCCCTGTCGCTGTACGTCCCGATGGCCTCGTAGGCCTGCAAGAAGACCGCCTCCGTGAGGTCCTCGGCATCGTGGTGGTCGCCTACGCGCGCCTTGCAGTAGCCGTAGACGCGGTCCGCGTAGAGGTCGTAGAGCGCCCCGAAGGCCTCCGCGTCTCCTCGTCCGGCGCGACGGACCAGTCGGCGCTCGCCGCCTCGGGCACCACCTGCGCGATCCGGAAGGGACAACGAATCAGCCTCCGCGATGGATACGTCCGCGGCCCTTTCCGGCCGCTCCACCTCATTATCGGGCCCATCCCGCCGCCTCGTTACCCCCCGTCCGTCAGACGGCGGCCGGCTCCTGCGCCCGTCGTGCCCCGAGCTCCGCCGCTACCACGCCCGCGAGCACGAGCGCGACGCCCGAGAGCTGGCCGAGCCGCAGACCCTGCCCGAGGACCGCCCACGCGAGCACGATCGTGACGAGCGGCTCCAGGGTCGAGACCAGCGCGGCCTGAGCCGCGCCGAGGCCGCGTATCCCCTCGAGGTACAGCACGACCGCGGCGAACGTGGGAACGGCGACGATCGCGGCCAGCAGCGTCCAGAGCCGGATCCCCCACCCCTCGACGGACATGCCCGCTCCCGTCGCCAGCGCGAGGGCCGCCGTCGCGAGACCCGCGAAGCCGAACGTGTAGGTCATCAGCACGAGCCTCGGGCGCCGCGACACCCAGCGCTGCGAGAGCACGCTGAACGCTGCGTAACCGCCGGCGGCCCCCAGCCCCAGCACGATGCCGAGCGTCTCGGGACGCCCGGCGGCGGAGAACGGGTCGACGACGAGCACGCAGCCCGCGAACGCCGCGGCGACGCCCGCGACCCGGACGGGCGGGAACGCCTCGCGATACAGGACGCCGGCGGACAGCGCCACGAGCACGGGGTACGTGTACAGCAGCACGGACACGACCGGCGCGGGCGCGTGCCGGAGAGCGAAGAAGAAGCATATGGAGGCCGCGCCGTAACCGGTGAGAGCGAGAGCGGCGTAGCGAAGGAGGTCACGCCGGTCGACGCGCAGGGAGCGCGCGTCGCGGGCCAGCGCGTAGACGCCCATCGCGGCCGACGCGATGAGGAACCGCCACGCCAGCAGCGTCAGGGGGCTGGCCTCCGAGGACCCGCCCGGCCACGCACGGTACGCCAGCGGGGTCAGCACGGCCAGCGTGCCGAAGCACGCCGCGGAGACCACCACCGCGACCAGTGCCCCACGCCGTCGCACCCTCACCTCCCGACACCGCCGGACGGTCCGTCAACGGTAGCAGACGGCCCTCTGGATCCGCGAGGCCGCTCAGCCCCGTCCCCCTTCCGGCCGATGGTGTCGGTGATGCTAGAATCCGGGGCGGACGTCCGCGCCGCTGCTCGCCGTCCGAACATCCCCGGAGCGAGTAGGAAGAGGTCGTCATGACACGCCGTGTCGCCCTTGTCACGCCGCCGTACCACAGCGGCGTCGTCGAGGCGGCCGGCGCCTGGCCGAACGTAGCCTTCGTCTACCTCGCCGGAGCGTTGCGCGCAGCCGGCCACGAGCCTGTCGTCTACGACGCGATGACGATGGGCCACGACCTCGAGCGGATCGCCGAGGAGCTCGAGCGGATCTCCCCCGACGTCGTCGTCACATCGGCGTACACCGCGTCCTACCCCAAGGCCGCGTCCCTGCTCCGCGTGGCGAAAGAGACGTTGCCCGGCGTGGTCACCGGCGTCGGCGGCGTGCACGCCCATTTCATGTACGAGGAGGTCCTCGCGCGCGACGGCGACGCGATCGACTTCGTGCTGCGCGGCGAGGGCGAGCGGACGCTGCCGGAGCTGGTGACGTGCCTCGAGGCGGGAGACGACCCCGGCAAGGTGGCGGGCGTCGCGTTCGCCCGGGACGGCGGCATCGTACGCACCGCCGAGCGCCCGTTCGTCACCGACCTCGACGCGCTGCCGGCCGCTTGGGACCTCGTCGATTGGGACATCTACCGCTTCTACCCGCTGCCCGAGAGCAACCTGGCCGTCGTCTCGACCTCCCGGGGCTGCGACCAATCGTGCACGTTCTGCAGCCAGCAGGTCTTCTGGAAGCGCTCCTGGCGCGCCCGCAGCCCCGAGAACGTGGTGGACGAGCTGCAGATGCTGCGGGACCGCTACGGCGTGGGAGTGATGATGCTCTCCGACGAGACCCCGACGCTGGACGGCGCCCGGTGGCAGCGTATCCTCGACCTGCTGATCGAACGCGACCTCGGGCTGCACCTGCTGATGGAGACCAGGGTGGACGACATCCTCCGCGACGAGGCGGTCATGGACCGCTACCATGCCGCCGGGGTGCGGCACGTCTACGTGGGCGTCGAGCGGACCGACCAGGCGACGCTGGACATGTTCAAGAAGAACACCGAGGTCGAGCAGGGACGCCGCGCCATCGAGCTCATCAACGGCAACGGGATGATATCGGAGACGAGCCTGGTCCTCGGCCTGCCCGAGGACACCCCCGAGATCATCGAGGCCACCTTCGACCTCGCCGTCCACTACGACCCGGACCTGGCCTTCTTCCTCACCATCGCGCCGTGGCCGTACGCGGACATGTACGCCGACCTCGAACCCCACGTGGTGAGCCGTGACTACGAGGACTACAACCTCGTCGCGCCGGTGGTCCGGCCCAAGCGGATGACCACCGAGGAGCTCATGGGGCAGGTGATCGACTGCTACCGGCGCTTCTACATGGGCAAGCTGCGGCAGGTACCTACGATGACGCCGTTCAAGCGCGACTACTACGTCACCACGATGAGGCTCCTCATGGAGAACTCGTACCTCAAACAGCACATGGGGGGGCTGGGCAGGATGCCGGCCGCGGTCGACGAGTTGCTCGCGCAGTGGCTCTAGCCGAAGGGGCCCCGACGGCCGGCCGCGGAGGCGCGGGCGAAGCGCCCCCCGCGCCTGCCTGTCAGTAGATCCCGCTCTCCGCCGCCGTCTGCTGGTCCACGCCGAGCTGGCGGACCTTTATCTTGAAGTCGTGCGCGTTGTGGGCCATCGCCATGGCGTCGTCCAGCGTGATCCTCCGGTCCTGGTAGAGCTTCAGCAGCGACTGGTCGAACGTCTGCATGCCGTAGTATTCGCCCTCTTCCATCGCGTCCCGGATGAGATAGGTCTTCTCGGGGTCGTTGATGTACTCCCGTATCGTGCCGGTCATGACGAGCACCTCGACCGCCGGGACGAGTCCGCCGTTGATGGAGGGGATCAGCCGCATCGAGATGATGCCCTTCAACGTGGAGGCCAGCATCAGCCTTATCTGTTTCTGCTGGTAGGGCGGGAAGAAGTCGATCACTCGGTTGATCGTCTCGGTGGAGTCGATCGTATGCAGCGTCGAGAAGACGAGGTTGCCGATCTCGGCCGCCGTGAGCGCCGCGGACACCGTCTCGTGGTCGCGCATCTCGCCGATGAGGATGACGTCGGGGTCCTGGCGCACGACGTGGCGCAGCGCATCGGCGTAGCTCTCCGTGTCGATGCCTATCTCGCGCTGGTTGATGATGCAGCGGTCGTCGGCGTGCAGGACCTCGATCGGGTCCTCGATCGTGACGATGTGGCCCTCGCGGGTGTGGTTGATGTGGTCGATCATGGACGCCAGGGTCGTCGTCTTGCCCGAGCCGGCCGTCCCGGTCACCAGCACGAGGCCGCGCGGCTCGTCCGCGAGCCTGCGCACGATGGGCGGGAGACCGAGTTCCTCGATCGAGGGCCGCTCGGTGGCCACCCTCCGCATCGTGATGCCTACGCTGCCGCGCTGACGGAAGATGTTCACCCGGAAGCGGCCCACGCCGGAGAGCGAGTACGCGAAGTCGCACTCGCGATGGTTCTCGAAGGTCGCGCACTGACGCTCGTCCATCATGCCCAAGGCGAGCGCCTTCGTTTGATCCGGCGTGAGGTTCTGGTACTCGCGCAGCACGACGAGCTTCCCGTTCAACCTTACGGCCGGCGGTGAACCGACCTTGAGGTGCAGGTCGGAGCTGCCCTTGTCGGTCATCAGCTTCAGCAGTCCGTCTATCTCGGCCATGCTCGAACCCCCGCGACGTCAACGAAGCACGCCAACAAGGATAGAATCGGCAAGTCCGGCGAAAGATAGAGAGCCAGGTCACGAAACGGAGGGACGAACGGGCGCGGAGCGCCCCGCACCCCTCGTGAACCCTCCCCGCCGCTCGTCAGGGCCTCACGGCGCCCACGTAGTCGCTTCGAGACAGCGAGGAGATCTTCACCACGTCCCCCGTGTTCGGCGCGTGGATGTAGTCGCCCCCGCCGACGTAGATGCCGACGTGATGGATCGGGCTGCCGAAGAAGACCAGGTCGCCGGGTTGCAGATCGGACCGGGAGACGCGCTCGCCGCTGGAGTACTGCGCCCGGGAGCTGTGCGGAAGCGAGACCCCGACCTGCGCGTAGACGAACATCGTGAAGCCGCTGCAGTCGAAGGCGTCCGGGCCGGAGGCGCCCCACCTGTAGGGGTAGCCCAGGTAGCGCATGGCGATGTCGACGACTCCGCCGCGAGGGGAGCGGGTGGGCCTGCCTGCAGACGAGCCTCTGGAGGCCAGCGCCTTGCGCCTGGCCTCGGCGGCGCGTGCCGCCGCTGCGCGCGCGGCCGCGGCCGCTCTCGCACGCTCCGCCTCCTCGAGCGAGGCGATCTCGCTCTGGATGCCGGCGAACATCCTCGCGCGCTCCGCGAGCTCGCCTTCGATGGTGCGCTTTCGCGCAGCCATCCTGTCGCGCTCCTTCTTCGCCGCGGCCTCGGCCTTGACCAGCTTCGCCTCGGCCTTCTCGGCCTCCGCCCGCGCGGCCTTCAGCTCCGCGACGACTTCGGCGTCCTTGCGGTTGACGTCGGTCAGGAGGTCCCACGCGGCCGCGAACTCCTGGAAGTCGCTCGCGCCGAGGAGCACCTCGATGAAGGAGAGGGGGCCGCTGCGGTACATGCCGGCGGCGCGCTTGTTCAGGCTCCCCTGCAGCTCGCCCATGCGCGCCCGGATCCTGCCGATCTCCTCGCGCGTGGCAGCCGCCTGCTGCGACAACTCGCGGTGGTGCTGGGAGGCTTCGTTGTACTCCTCGGCCGCCCTCTCGACTCGGACGTCGAGAGCGTCGACCTGGGCCTTGACCCGTTCGGCCTCGGCCCGTTTGGAGGAGATCGACGGCGCGCCGACGGCGGGGGAGGCGGTGAGGATCAGGGAGAGCGCCGTGAGCGCGGCGATGACGCGTGCGCTTGAGGTCGTCAGGGTGGGACCTCCTCTGGCGACTTCAGGACAGCCAGTTCAAACCAGGGGAGTATAGCATGGAAGTCTCTTCCGGTCACGGCGTCGATGACCGCCGCGGCAGGCCGAGAGGACATCGAGGGGTCAGGCGAGGGCCCGGCACAGGCCGTCGAGCACGAGCACGGCGGTACGCTGCCTGTCGCGCTCCTCGGCCATCCGCTCCGGGGCGACCTCCACCGCGATCTGCGGCGGGTCGCAGGCGGCGCTGGCCAGTGCGGTCACGAGGCGGGCGGTGAAGGCTTCGGGCTCGTCGGCGGCTCCGAGCGTCACCATTGGGATCGCCGACGTCGTCGCGCCGTAGTCCTTGGACTTCACGTGCAAGACGAGCCCGGCGTCCCGCGGGGCCTCCTCGGTGGGCTCGAGCAGCGCGATCGACGCTTCGGCTCGCGTGGCGATCGCGAGGTTGACCAGGCGCCCCGCGACTCCCGCCGCACCCTCGTCGTGCACCCGCACCACGATTCGCATCCGGCCGAGGACCTCCGCCGCGCGCGCGGGAGCCACGCGAAGGGCCACGGGAGCGCGCATGTCCTTGCCCCCCCACACGTGCCTCAGATGCTCGATCGCGCCCACGGTGTCCGGTCCCACGATGCCGTCGGCCGACTGGCCCGAGTTGGCCTGGAACTCCTGCACGGCGCGCTCGGTGTAGGCGCCGAAGATGCCGTCCGGCTCGCCGCACGCGAAGCCCAGCGCGTTCAGAGCGCCCTGGAGCTCGCGGACGTCGCGGCCGTGGAAGAGCGGGTACCGCAGGTACAGCATGCGGTCACCCAGGGTGAAGGTGGCGTCGACCAGGACGTTCCAGGTCTCCTCGGAGACCGTCCCTCGCTCGGCGACCCCGCTGGCCTCCTGGAAGGACCTCACCGCGGCCTCCGTCGCGCCGAGGAAGACCCCGTCTACGCCGGTCGGACCGAGGTCGTAGCCCAGCGTGAGCAGACGGCGTTGCACGTCCTCGACGGCGGCGCCCCTGTCCCCGTGTCGGATCGGTCTCACGAGCCCCTCGCCCTTCCTCCACGCCCCTGCCGGAGAGCGGCTACCGGGCCCCGTACTTCTTCTGGCGGAACCGGGCGACGTTGGCCTGGAGCAGGTCGCTCTGACCTCCCGCGGCGCGCATGAAGCCGTCGATCTCGAGGAAGAGGAAGCGGTCGGCGCGCATCCGGTAGCGGCTCGCGTCGCCGTCGAAGTCTAGCACGAACGCGGCCACGAGCGCCTCGAGCATCGACGAGCAGCGGCACCCGTGCTCCTCGATCACGGCGCTCAGGCGGGAGCCGTCGATCCACTCCCCCGCGTGGCGCCTCGCCAGCGCAAGCACGTCACGAAGCGCCGCGTCGTGCACACGGTCGCGCGTCATGCCTTCCAGCGCTCGCTTGAGCGTCACGGAGGGCCCTCCGTCCTCGCCGTCGCCCTTGAAGGAAGGGCAGGCATCAGGCCGCTACCACTACCTTATTCTTCCCGCTCCTCTTCGCCTGGTACATGGCCCTGTCGGCCGCCTCGATCAGCCGCGCCTGCGCGGGCGCGTGACGCGGATACGAGGCGACTCCGACGCTGATGGTCTTCTTGACGAGGCGCCCCTCGTCTCCCGTGAAATCGTGCGCGGCCACGCCCTCCCGGACGCGCTCGGCGACGCGGCGCGCGCCCTCGACGTCGGTCTCGGGCAACACGATCACGAACTCCTCGCCGCCGTAGCGTGCCGCGACGTCGATGTCTCGAAGGTTCGCCCGGATGATGTCGCTCACGGCCTTGAGCACCTGGTCTCCCCTGGGATGCCCGTACGTGTCGTTGAAGTCCTTGAAATCGTCGATGTCGAGCATGACCAGCGAGAGCGGGTGGCCGAAACGGTTGGAGCGCCCGATCTCCTGCTCGAGGCGCTGCTGCATGTATCCGTGATTGTACAGGTCCGTCAGGCGGTCGGTCACCGAGAGGCGCTCCAGCTCCTCGTGGAGCAGGGCGTTCTGGAGCGCCAGCGACGACTGGTTGGCGATCGTCTGCAGCCGCTCGAACTCGGCGTGCGTGAACACCCGCTCGGTAGTGGCGGCCACGGCCAGCACGCCGAGGACGGTCTCGCCCGCGCGCAGCGGGATCGCGGCCTGGAACCGTAGGGGGTCGCCGGGACGGACCCAGGCCGCCGAGGCAAGGCTCGTCTCGCCGAGCCCCTCCTGCACCGGCCCTTCCCGGAACGCGGAGCCCAGCAGGGTGTGCGACACCGGGATCAGGGTCTCGAAGTCCTCCTCGGGCCGTCCCTGGCTCGCCTTCAGGCGCAGCGTCCAGTCCTGGTCCAGCAGGTACACGCAGGAGATCTCCGCGCCGAGGATGCCGTTGGCTCCGTCCACGATCAGGCTCGTCACGTCCTCCACCAACGAGAAGCTCGTCAGCGCCTTGAAGAACTCGTGCGTGAAGAAGATCTCCGCCAGGCGCCCCTCGAGCTCTTCGTTGGCCTTCTCGAGCGCCTCCTTGGAGGCCTGCAGGCGGCGCTCGTGACTGCGGATCTTGTCGTAGGCGACCTGCAG
The DNA here is from genome assembly GCA_014859305.1 of Coriobacteriia bacterium. Lineage (NCBI taxonomy): Bacteria > Bacillati > Actinomycetota > Coriobacteriia > Coriobacteriia bacterium. Next base: position 14,357 of record JACUUM010000033.1, on the reverse strand, counting down.
CTCGACGAAGAGCTTCTCCTGCTCCTCGCCGCGCTTCTTGGCCACCAGCAGGTCCCAGACGAGCTCCGAGCCGCCCCCGCCCATCAACTCCACGGCCGAGGGCTTGCGCGCGGAGAGCGCGGCGTGCAGGGAGGCGTCCTCGGAGATGTCGACGATGATGTCGAGGCCGGGGATCCGGAAGAGCTCCTCGAAATCCGCGGTCACGAAGACGCCGAGCTCCTCGGCGAGCCGCATCGCCGGCGACGACCAGCTCGAGTCGCAGACGCCGACGATACGGAGGTTCTCCACCTCGGCGAGCAACCTGAGGATCGAGGCCGCCCGCAGGCTCCCCCCCACGATCGCGATATCCAGCTTGCCGGGCGTCAGCCTCGAAGGCGACGACGTGATCCCGGTCTCCTCCATCGTGCCATCTTTCCTCGGGGCCGCAGGGGCGGCGGCGCCCCTACAGCTCTTTTAAACCGAACTGGTAGCTCCGCACAACCAGCAGCCCGGAATCCAGGTGCAACTCCAGCGTGCGAGCGTGCCCGCCACCTGTATCTTCGGCAACGACGGGGATGCGCAAGAGAGCGAGCTGGTGCTTGACCGCGTCGACGTTGCGCCGCCCGATGCTGCACAGCATCGTGTCGGCGGCGAACATCGCCGCGCCTCCCGCGATCTTGGCCACGAGCCTGCGGCGCGCGCTGCCCCCGCGGTGCAGGGTGTCCGCGAGCAGCGGCACCGCGTAGGAGGCGAACCTGTCGAGATCGCCCTCGACGGAGTCGCAGGGCTCGGGGAGCATCACGTGGGCCAGGCCTCCCGCGAAGCGGGCCGGGTCCCAGACCGCCACACCTACGCACGAGCCCAGGGCGGGGGTCATCAACGTGTCCGGAGCCTCGCCGAACGCCACGGCGCCGACCCCCACCTCGATGAAGTGGGGCTCGGCCGGTCCGGCGAGAGGCGCGACCCCCATCAGAACACGCCCAGCCGCCCGAGGATGACCTCGAAGCTGTCCGGGTCCGGGAGGAAGAACAGAGCCGCCTCCACCTGGGTCTCGTCGCTTCCGAACGCGGTCCGCACCAGCACGGCGCTCTCCGCCTTCATCCCGACCTCCAGCGTCGCCATCTGGAGGATGGCGCCCACCATGTCCAGCGCGAAGGACGGCTTGGACGGCAGCAGGTACAGGTCGGCCAGGCGAGCAACGGCCGCGAGGTACGCCGAGATCAGCACCGAGGCGGTGTGCGCGAACAGCGCCTCCTCCTCGCGACCGAAGGTCTTCGTGGCCCCCACGGGCTTGCCCTGCAGCAGGTCCACCAGCGCGAGCGCCGCCGAGCGCTGCGCGATGAACAGGATCCCACCCCCTATGTCGCCGAGCATGCGCGCGTACACGGCGCCGACGAGCTCCTCCTGCCCGCCCAGGAGCTTCGGGACCTCGGCGAAGGGCACGACCTGGAGGACGGGGACTGTGAGGACGACGGGCCGCCCCACGAGCTGGGACAGGGCCGTGGCCGCGTGCCCCGCGCCGACGCTCCCCACCTCGCGAAGCGCGTCGATCTGGAGCTCGCTCAAGTGGCTCGGCCTCACGCGGTGTCCTCCTTGGCGGGGAACAGCGTCCGCGGGTCCAGCACGAGGGCCACCCGCCCGTCCCCCAGCACAGTGGCGCCGCCGACGCCCCGGACCTCCCGGAACATCTTGGAGAGCGGCTTGAGCACGACCTCCTGGCGGCCGAGCATCCGCTCCACCACGAGTCCGCGCTTCTGCCCGGCCGAGTCCACCAGCACGAGGTGTTCGTGCGGGCGCGGCGGGGCCAGGGCCTCGGCGGCGCCGCCGAGCAGCCCGTCGAGGCGGTGCAGGGGCGCGACAGCGCCGTCGCGCAGCACGATCACCGGGGCGCCGTCGACGCTCTCGACGCGAACGTCGTGCGGGGAGAACACCTCGTCGACGGCGGACAGCGCCAGCGCGTAGACATGCCTCCCGGACCCCAGCATCAGCGCGTGGATGATCGCCAGCGTCAACGGCAGCGTGAGCGTGAACTCGGTGCCCTCCCCCGGGGCGGACGCGATGGAAAGGGTGCCGCCCAGGTACCCCATCTTGCCCTTGACCACGTCCATCCCGACGCCCCGGCCCGAGACCTTCGTCGCGGTCTTCGCCGTGGAGAAGCCGGGCGCGCACGTGAGCATCAGCACGTCCTCGTGCCCGAACTCGTCGCGCTGAGAGGGGTCCACGAGCCCCGTCGAGCACGCCTTCTCCCATATGCGCTCGGAGTCCATCCCGCGTCCGTCGTCGCTCACCACGATGCGGACGTGGTCGCGCTCCCGATGCGCGCTGAGGCTGACCCTCCCCCGCTCGGGCTTGCCGGCGGCCGCCCGCTCCTCGGGCGCCTCGATGCCGTGGTCGACCGTGTTGCGCAGGAGATGCACGATCGGGTCGCCGATCTCGTCGAGCACGGTGCGGTCGAGCTCGATGTCGAGGCCGTCGAGCTCGAAGGCCACGTCCTTCCCCAAGTCCCGCGCGAGGTCGCGGACCATCCTCGGGAAGCGGTTGAAGATGTTGCCCACAGGGACCATGCGCGTCTGCATGACCTCGTGCTGGAGCTCGCCGGAGACCCCGTGGAGCTCCTCGAGCGTCTCGTTGAGCTCGCGGGATCCCATGTCCGCCGCCACGCTGTCCAGGCGCGAGCGCAGGATCACCAGCTCGCCGACGAGATTGACCATGTTGTCCAGATGGCCGATGGAGATGCGGACGGTCTGGGTCTCCGAGAGCTTGGGGATGCGGCGCACGAGCTGCTGCGTCGACGCGCTCTCCCGCGCAGCTTCCCGCTCGGCCTCCTCCACCTCCTCGACCGCGACGGCCTCCACGTCGGTGACGACCAGCGTGGACTCCTCGACCTGCTCGTCGGAGGCGGTGGTGCGCAGGAAGACCTCGAACGTGCGGTCGAACGCCTCGTCCTCGATGTCGCGGGCCGACGGGACCGTGTCGACGACCTCGCCCATGTGGTTGAGCCGCTTCAGGACCATGTACGCGCGGACTGACTTCAGCACGCAGTCCTCGATGAGGCGCACCGTCACATGCACCCGGCGTCCGGTCACCGTCCCCTGCCCCGCCTCGACCGCCGCGCCGCCTCCGTCCGCGCGCCCGGGGCCGGCACCCGGCCGGGCCGTCATCCTCGCGAGCTCGCGGACGACCGCGCCCGCGTCCACGTCGCCGCCCCCGGCGCACTCGTCGTCGATGAGGGCTCTCACGAGGTCGACCGCGCGCAGCATCAGGTCCACCAGGCCGGCGTCCGCGGTGCGCTGTCCCTTGCGCACCGTGTCCATCAGCCCTTCCATCTTGTGGGTGAGCTCGGCGATCCGCTCGTAGCCCATCGCCGCCGACATGCCCTTGAGGCTGTGCGCGCCGCGGAAGATCGCCTCGACCGAGTCGGCCTCGCCGGGGTCGGCCTCCAGCGCGAGCAGGCCGTCGGTGATCTGCTGGATGAAGTCCGCGCTCTCCGAGAGGAACACGTCCTTGTAGGCGTCCATCTCCCCCACGGCTCACACCATCCTCTGCAGCGCCCGGCGGATCTCCGGGGCGATCAGCTTGAGCGGCATCACCCGTTTGGCCGCCCTGCGCTTGATCGCGGCGCCCGGCATGCCCCACACGACACTGGTCTGCTCGTCCTGCACGATCGTCTCGGCGCCGGCCTTGCGAAGGATCCCGAGCCCCTCGGCGCCGTCGCTGCCCATGCCCGTGAGGATCACACCCACGGATCGGGAGCCGAAGATCTCGGCGGTGCTCTTGAACAACGGGTCGGCCGAGGGCTTCACGCCGTGGATCAACGGCCCGTCCTGGAGCGATATCCGCGGAACGACCGAGCTCCCCGCGGCGAGCGACATGTGCGCGCCGTGCGGGGCCACGTACACGCCTCCGGCACGCACCTGCATCCCCTCCTCGGCCTCGCGCACGTCCAGGTCGGTGACCGAGGAGAGCCGGCGGGCCAGCGAGCCCGTGAACCCGGCGGGGAGATGCTGCACGACGAGGAAGGCGCACGGGAGGTCGCTCCCGAGGCCGGAGAACACCGCCTCGAGCGCCGGCGGCCCCCCGGTGGAGGCCGCCACCACGACCATCGCCTTGGCCTTCGTGGGCGCGGCCTGCTCGGTCACCACGCGGGATGCGCCGCCGGTCTCCTGCCGGGCGCGGGAGGCCGCCATCCGCTTGGACGGGTCGACGCGGTGCGCGGTCCGGATCTTCTTCAGCAACAGGTCGGTCAGTTCGGTCAGGGAGGTCGCCACCCCGGCGGTGGGCTTGGTGATGAAGTCCACCGCGCCCCGCTCGAGCGCCTGGTAGGTCACGTCCGGGTCGTCCAGCGAGCTGAGCATGATGACGCGCGCACGGGTCGACCGCACGATGAAGGGCAGCGCCTCGAGACCGCTCATCTCGGGCATCTGGATGTCCAGGGTGATGACGTCCGGCTCCAGAACGCGCGCCTTCTCCACGGCTTCGACCCCGGTGCGCGCGGAGCCGACGACCTCTATGCGCGGGTCGAGCGACAGCGCCCGGGTGAGCATCTGCCGGATGAGGGCCGAATCGTCTACGACGAGGACTCTGATGTTAGCGGGCATACGAGGACCTGGATCACCCCGGAGTCGACTGCAGGCACTTCTTCACGGTCTCCAGCACCTTCGTGGGCTGGAACGGCTTCACCAGGAAGTCCAGCGCGCCGGACTCGAGGGCCTCCACGATCATCTGCTGCTGCCCCATCGCGCTCACCATGAGTATCTTGGCATGCGGGTCGGAGCGGCGTATCTCGCGCAACGCCTCGATGCCGTTCATCTCGGGCATCGTGATGTCCATGGTGACCAGGTCCGGGCCTACCTCGGCGTACTTCTCGACCGCGTCGCGTCCGTTGACCGCCTCGTGGATGACGTAGCCCTCCTTCGAGAGGATGTCGCGGATCATCATCCGCATGAACGCTGCGTCGTCGACGACCAGCACGCTGCTAGACATCGGCGTCATCCTCCTCAAGCCGTCCGGGGCCCGGTTGCGCGTAGCCCGACCTCGGCACCGCCTCGTCCAGGTCGAGCAGCACGATCAGGCGGCCGCCGTGCTCGGCGACCCCCGCGATCGCCTCGGCGGTCTCCTCGGACAGCACGCTCGCCGGAGCGGGGCGCACGGACTCGTCCGGTATCGAGACGACCTCGTTGGCCGCGTCGACGGCGAGTCCCAGCGTACCGGCCTCGCCCTCGGCGACCACGATCCGCGACGACGGGCCCGGCGTGAACGGAGAGCTGAACAGCCGCCTCGTCAGGTCCACGACCGGTATCACGCGCCCCCGCAGGTTGATGACCCCCTGCACCGCCTCGGGCGAGCGCGGCACGGGTGTCGGCTCCTCGTACCGGATGATGCTCTGCACCTTGTCGATGGGCAGCCCGTACTCCTCGTTCGAAAGCCGGAAGAGCACGTACGTCCCTCCAGCCTGCTCGTGCCCAGCCACGTCAGCCCCCTAGCCCCACCTTGAACGTGTTGACGGACTCCTCCAGCCGGCGGGCCATGTCGGCGAGCTCCTGCGCCGCGGACGAGATCTCCTCCATGCACGCCGTCTGCTCCTCGGCGGCCGCCGCGGTCTCCTCGGCGGAGGCGGCGTTCTGCTCCACGACCGCAGCGATGTCGTGCATCGCCTTGTCCACCGACGCCGTCCGCTCGCGCTGCGACCCCATCCCGTTCGCTATCTGCTCGGCCAGCACGGCGGTGCGGGAGACGATGTCGGTGATCTGGCGCAGCGCCTCACCGGTCTTGCCGACGACCTCGCTGCCGACCTCCACCTCGCGCGTGCCCACCTCCATGTACTTCACGGCCTTGGCGGTCTCCTCCTGGACCTCCTTTATGAGGTCGCCGATCTGCTCGGCCGCCTTGCCGGAGCCCTCCGCCAGCTTGCGGACCTCCTCGGCGACGACGGAGAAGCCCCTGCCGGACTCGCCGGCGCGGGCCGCCTCGATGGCCGCGTTGAGCGAGAGCAGGTTGGTCTGGTCGGCGATCGAGGTGATGACGTCGACTATGTCGCCGATCTCGTTCGAGCGTTTCCCGAGGAGCTCCACGGAGCCGGCCAGGGTCTCGATGGCGCGCTGGACGTCGCCGATCTTGGCGATCGCCTCGGCGGTGGCCTCCTCGCCGCGACGGGCCATCCGAGCGGCCTCCTCGCTGGTCTTGGACGCCTCGTCGGCCTGCCCCGCCACGTCCCCCACGGTGCTGGCGATCGACTCCATCGAGGCCGAGGTCTCCTCGACCTTGCGTGACTGCAACTCGGCGCCGTGCGCGATCTGCTGGACCGAGGAGGATATCTCCACGGTGGACGACGAGATCTCCTGGGAGGAGGCGGAGAGCTGCGCGGCCGCCGCCGAGACGGACTCGGCCGAGCGCCGGACGCTGGAGGCGATGCCGGAGAGCGAGCTTATGAGCCCGTTGCACTCGTCGGTGAGCAGCCCGATCTCGTCGTCGTGGATCTTGTCCGCGCGCACGGTGAGGTCGCCGTGGCCCGCCTCGACCATCACGGCACCGAGGTCGCGCAGCGGGTTCAGCACGCGCGTCGTGAACGCCCGGTGCCAAAGGTAGGTGCCGGGGAGTGAGAGCGCGCCCATCACCACGCCGCCGACCGCCGCCACCGGGAACATCTGAGCGACCGTGAGGTTCAAGCGCACGTACGCGAACCAAGCGGTGATGACAAGACCGGCGAACACCGGGGGAGCGATCGTCAGCCACGTCCACAGCGTGAACATCAGCGACAGCCCGCCCCTCACCCGGCTCTGCCTCGTGTACTCCATCGGAAGCCTCCTCCAGGCCCTATCGAACCCCGTCCCCTGCGGACCCGGGCCCCACCGGAACCCCGTCGCCTACGGACCCCCCGGCTTGCGGTAGATCCGCTCCTTGCCGCTGACCAGTTCGAAACGCCCCGTGAACGAGTTCGCCAGCTTCTCGCTGCGTCCGAGCACCAGGTAGCCGCCCCTGCTGAGTGACGTCCAGAACCGGTCGAGCACCCTCTCCTGCTGCTGTCGCGTGAAGTAGATGAAGACGTTGCGGCAGAAGATGACGTCCACCACGTTTATCGGTCTGTCCTCGAAAAGATTCAAGAGACTGAAGCGGACGTGGTCGGTCACGACCGGCATCAGACGGAAGCGGTCGCCCAGGGTCTCGACGTACTTCGCGCGGTACACCGGCGGGACGTGCCTGAGCGCCTCCAGACGGTACTCCGCGCGCCTCGCGGCCTCCAGCACGCCGGGGTCCAGATCGGTGCCGTACACGGACAGCAGGAAGGAGTCCCCGCTGCGCTCGATGGCGTCGAGGACGGACATCGTGATGGAGTACGGCTCCTCGCCCGTGGCGCATCCCGCCGACCAGGCTCGGATCATCCTGTGCCGGCTCGCCAGTTTCGTCTCGAGCAGCGCGGGTACGATCTCGTGGCGGAACCTCTGGTAGACCGTGGGATCCCTGAAGAAGTCCGTTACGTTGACGGTGAGAGTGTCGAGAAGCGATGCGTACTCCCCCGGATCGAGGTCGAGGCGCTGGGCGTACTGCCGGTACGTATGGAGCCCGAGGGCGCGAAGGCGCGTGGCCAGGCGCCGCTCGAGGTACTGTCGCCGGTACTGCCCGAGGTCGAGGCCGCGCTCTTCGCCTATCTTCCTGAGGAGCTTGTCCAGGTCTCCCCGGTAAACCTGGCCGGTCTCGGCCTGGCCCATTCGACCTCCCGCGGTGGCACCCCCGTCCGCGCACGACGGGGAGCGCTCGGATTGATTGTAGAATAGCGGACGTCGAACGCCGTGTCGCGTCGAACGAGACCCAGGAAGGGGACCCCCATGGCACGCCCGTCCTTGCGCGGCGACGTCGCGCGCGTGCTCGCGGCCCTCGTCCTGGCCGCCGCCGCTCTGACCGCCTCGTTGGCGGCGGCCGCGGACTTCTCGGCGCGCGACGTGCTGCCTCTGGGCGCGGCCGTGGAGGGGGTCGACCTCGGCGGGCTGCACGTGGACCCCGCGCGCGAGCGCCTGCTGCGCGAGATCGCCGACCCCCTGCTGCGCCCCGTCACCGTGAGGGCGGGGGACGTGGAGCGGACGCTGGAGCCCGCGGACTTCCTCAGCCTCGACATCGACGGGATGCTGGAGCGCGCGCTCCGCCCGAACCGTTCGCTCACCCTGGCCGGACGGGTCCGGGCCGCGCTGACGGGAACCCGGGTCGGCGGCGAGGTGCCCGTGCTGAAGAGCGCCGATCCCGAGGGGCTCGCGCGCTGGGTGGCGGCGCTCGCCGAGGACGTCGACGCGCCCGCGCGGGACGCCACGCTGACCGTGGAGGGCGTGGCGGTCCGCATCACCCCCTCGGTGACCGGGCGCCACACCGAACGGGAAGAGGCCGCCGAGGTCCTCGCAGCCGCCCTCATGGACGGACGCAAGAGCGTCGAGCTGCCCGTGGCTCCCGTCGAGCCCGAGGTCCGCGAGGACTCGTTCGGCAGGACGGTCGTCGTGTGTCTGTCGGAGCGGAAGCTGTACCTCTACGACGCCGACGAGCTCGAGAAGAGCTACCGCATCGCCATCGGCGCGCAAGGCTACTCCACCCCCAAGGGCTGGTACCGGATCGTACAGAAGCGCTACATGCCGACGTGGAGCAACCCCGGCTCCGCATGGGCCAGGGGCATGCCGAGGACGATCCCTCCCGGTCCGGGCAACCCGCTGGGCACCCGGGCGCTCAACCTCGACGCTCCCGGTATCCGCATCCACGGGACCTCCAACAACGCGTCGATAGGGACGGCCGCCTCGCACGGCTGCCTGCGCATGCACCGGTGGGACATCGAGGAGCTCTACGAGCGCGTGGAGGTAGGGACGAGGGTCGTGATCGTCCCCTAGTGCATGTAGGCCTGCGAGTCGCCCGCGTGGCAAGCGCCGTCACACGTGCCCGTACCGCCCACCTTCTCGAAACCCACGTCGTCACGCATGAGCCTGATCGAGCCCTGGGAGCCGTGGCCGACGTGACAGGAGGCGCAGCCGAGGCCCTTGTCGCCGGAATGAAGCACGTGGAGGTTGCGTCCCCCGAACTCGGCATCGCGGAAGTCGGTGTCCGTGACCGGCACCCCGCCCGCCTCGTACGTGCCCTGGACGTGACACGTGTAGCAGAGCAACTCGGCGTCGGCCGGCGGCGTACCCAGGTAGGGCGCGCGTAGCAGCGGCGCCTCGTCCGAGACGTGCGGGCCGGCCGGGCGACCGGGGTCGGAGTCGGCGTGGCAGTCGACGCAGTACATGCGGGAATCGCCGGTCCACGCCGGGGTCGCGTCCACGAACGCGCCCGAGGGCATCGAGGCGCCCGGGGCGTCCTCGACGCCGTGGAAGGAGGGGTTCGTGGTCGCCAACTCGGAGGCGACGTCCCTGCCGCCGCCCAGGGCGCTCCAGGACGAGTGGCACTTCAGGCATAGCTCGTACTCGTACAGCACGCCGCGGCGCTCGGCGAGCTCGACGACGCCGGGCGCCTGGTTGTCCACCTCCACGCCCCAAGCGCCCTTCAGGCGCCCGTAGGCGTCGGGAGCGGTCGCGTCCTCGGCGGCCGGAGAGGAGACGGCCTCGTGCACGTTGTGGCAGTCGACGCACTCCACGTGGCGGACGAGGGCGCCGGAAGCGCCGCTCTCGGTAGAGTCGTGAGCGCCTTCCGCGACCCCGACCGGGTGGCGGCTGCCTCCAAGAGCACCAAGGTCGGCGACCACCATCGACGGCGGTCCCCCGGCGAGCTCCGTGCCGCCGGCCCACAGCAGCTGCACGCCCTCCAGCGCCGTCCCGTCCTCGTTCGAGTGGAGGACCTGCACGGAGGCCCCGACCCAATTGGCCTCGCCCGCCTCGCGCCAGCCCGAGTTGCCCACCACGAGCTCGAGGGCGCCGTCGCCGTCGAGATGCCCGGCCGCGAGCGAGGAGCTGCGGTAGCCGGCCCCGGTCTGGTAGCTCTGCGCCGCGGCCCCGTCCAGCCCGCCGGAGTCCTGCGGGACGACCTCGATCCCGCTCGTGCCCGCTCCGGCGTCGACGGCTACCACGACCTCGGCCCGGTCGATGCCCGGGAGGACGTCGGCCACGAGGGTGGCGGTAGCCGTCGCTTCGGCGCCGTAGTCCGCGAGGTCCGCCGAGCCCTTGAACGACCCGTTCCCGCCGAAGACGGCCACTTCTCCGGGGCCAGAGCCCCGCAGGAGGACGATCTCGTCCTCGGTTCCGCCCGGCCAGGCGTCGCCGGTGCTGGGCCCCCTGGGCAGCGCCCCGCCGGCCGCGTACGGGCCGCCGGCCGTCCAGGTGCCGCCGTCGTCGCGCAGCACGTAGAAGGCGTCGTCCGCCCCCGCCGTGACGACGAGCTCGTCGGCACCGCCGGACAGCACATCGCCGCGGGCGACGCCGGTGACGCCGCGACCGACGTCCAGCGGCCCGGCCACCTCGTCCAGCACCGTCGTCCCCGACTGTATCCGCTCGCGGTACAGGTAGGCTTGCGCCGCGTCGGTCGTATCCGCCGAGGAGACCACCGCGATCTCGAGCGAGCCGCCCGCGTCGAGCAGGAAGTCGCCGACCGCCACGAACTCGGCGGGCGGCCGGCCCGACGGCAGCGAGCGTACGCGCTGGGCGAGGCCCACGAGCGGGTCGGGCGAGTAGAACCGCAGCCGGGGCACCCCGGGGTCCGCCACGACGACGTCGGGCAGGCCGTCGCCCTGAGTGTCCCCGCCGAAGGCCGCGGCACCGTGACCGGTCGAGGGACCGGCGGGGCTGGAGGCGGCGTCGCGGGCGCCGAACTCCCGAGGACCGGTCAGGACGCGCACCTCGCCCGACGTGGGCTCCTGCGAGAAGACGGAGAGCCGTCCGTACGAACCGGCGGCGGCGCCGGGCCGGAAGGTGACGGCGAGCTCGGCGTACGCGCCGGCTCCAGGTGTCGGCACCAGCGAGGCGAGGTCGGATCCCGCGGGCCCGTCCGCGTCGTGGCATCCGTCGCACAGCGCGCGTCCCGCCTTGTCGACGAGCTTGGGAATGACCCCTCCCGAGCCGTCGGAGCGCCCCATGGGGGCGTGGCAGGTCTGGCATTCCCCGACCTTGCGGCCCGCCCCGATCTCCGCCCATTCGCCGTCGATCACCGTGGTGGCCGTCGAGGACGCGTGCGACGAGGCGGCGTAGAGCGCCTCACCGCGCCACGTGTCGCCCTCGTCGTCGGGATGGCACGTCAGGCAGAGCCGGCGGTCGTTGCCCTCCACGGCGGTCGTGGCAGCCACCGAGGGCGGCAGGAGCGTCTCGGCGACCAGCGGAGCGATGGACGAGCCGTGCGAGACGTGGCAGTTCGAGCAGCGGATCCTCGTCCCGGAGGCGGGCTCGGGCAGCGCGGCGTGCGCGCTTGAGCGCCAGACCTCCAGTCCGTCCCACCGGTCCTCGGCGCGGCCGGTGTGGCACGTGGCGCAGTACTCGTCTCCGGAGGTGACCGTGGCGTCGCGAGACTCGTTGTAGGCGCGCAGGAGCGCCGGGTAGGGGTCTCCCGCCTCCGTCCGCGCGGTGCCGTGGCTGTCGTGGCAGTCGCTGCACCCCTTGGGCGAGGGGCCGTACGCCGAGCCCTCCGGGGTGAGCGCGTGAGCGGAGGTCTTCTCGAAGTCCGTCTGCACGTCGGCCTGCGAGCCCAGGTTCGCGACGCCATGGCAGACGTAGCACAGCTCCACGTCGGTGTCCGCGGTCCCGACGATCAGGGCGGAGTCGACGAACTCGCCCGAGTCCGCGTCGCGGTATCGGATGGACGACGCCGCGGAATGGGTGCGGTGGCACATCGCGCACGCGTCGGTGTCGGGGGTCGCGGGAACGTGGGGCACGACGCCGTATGCGGGCACCGAGAGGAACGCGGGCAGCACGAAGAGGAGGCCGAGCAGGCCTCCCCGTACACCCGACGCTATGCTCGACCGCCACGGAGGCCACGTGCCGGTGCGCGCTGGGCGCGCCTTTCCCATCGGACCACCTATCCGACATGGTTCGGACGACCCGCCCGCCGGCGCTCGGATCGCCGTCTTCAGTCTACCGCGTGTCAAGGCATGGGACCAGGTACGGCCCTCTCTACGTCGTCTTTCGCCGCGAATGGCCTTGTACCTGCCCCTGGCGCCTCACTTGTACAGGATCGCCTTCACCGCGTTCCGCACCGCGAGCGAGACGGCGTTGTCCGAGCCGAGGTAGCGCACCTCGCGGATCTCCGCCTTCTTCGCCGCGAGCAGGTTCTTCACTCCCGGGTCCAGCGCCTTGCCCGGCGTCAGCAGCATGACCGACCCGTGCTTGCCCTGAAGCACGCCGCCTGCCAGCGCGTCGGGGAAGTTCTCGCCCGTGCCGATGGCGAGCCGGTCCCAGTGCAGGCCCGCCTGCGCGACGCCGTACGCCGCGACCTTTACCGCGGTCGCGTAGCGGTTGTCGCCGAACAGGCGCGAGACGTTGCCCGTTCCGAAAGCGGCCTTCAGGTCGTTCTCGACGACCCTGGGCACCGCGGCGGTGGAGCCCAGGATGATGGGCTTGGTCACCTTCGCGGCCTTCATGGCGCTCCTGACGTTGGACGGCAGGCCCGTGTCCTTGGTCAGGTAGATCGGCCAGCCCTTGGCGGCCGCCAGCGGCGACGCGGCCAGCGCGTCGGGGAAGTTCCCGCCGGTGGCGACGAAGGCCTTCCCGTCGTAGGCCCCGCCGAGCCGCTTCACCGTCGCTGCGGCGACCATGTTCGCGGTCTCGTAGCGGTCCCTGCCGCCGAGGCGCGTGACCTTGGTGCTGCCGAGCTTGGCCTTCAGCGCGTTCTCCACGCCGGACGAGACCGCGTTCGCGCTGCCGAGGATGATCGCGTTCTTCGCCCTCAGGCGCACGATCTCGTCCATGACCACCTTCGGCACCTCGTTGGGCTTCACGAGCAGGATCGGGCCGTCGTAGGCCTTGGCCAGCGCCGCGCCGCCGAGCGCGTCGGGCCAGTTGTAGCCGGTGGCGATGACGACGGTTTCCGCGGTCGCGAACGCCTTCTTCGAGACGGCCACGGCGGTGCCGAAGCGGTCGGACCCCTCGACCCGGACGTAGGCCGTGCCAACGGTGAAGGAGATGGTCTCGGCATCGGATGCGTTGCCCGCGTTGTCGTAGGAGCGCGCGGTCAGCGTGTGGGAGCCGAGGAGCGAGGTGGAGACCGTGGCCGAGGAGCCCGGGACGGGCACCTCCGGGTCGCCGTCGAGCCTGTAGCGGATCTCCTTGACTTCGGAGCCGCCGGTGTCGGAGGCGGTGAGCGTGATGCTCGCGCTGCCGGTGTACGACGTCTTGGCGTTGTGCGACAGCGTCGGCTTGGTGGCGTCGATGCGCACCATCATAGGTTGCGTCTCCACCCACACCGTGCCGTTGCCGGCCTTGATGTGGAAGTACCAGACGCCGTCGCTGTCCGCGGTCACGTCCGCCGAGGTGTCGGACGTTTCCGTATCGTCCCCCCACTCGGTGGAGGCGTTCTTGTCGAAGACGTAGGAGTACCGCGTCGCGCCGCCGACACCGTTCCAGCTGAACGAGACGTCGCGCGACGGGTACCAAGTGGACGGAACGGGATGGGTCGAGGAGGTCAGGCCGACGACCCTCGGTACCTCCCCCACGATGACCTCGAAATGGACGACCAGCTCCGCCGAGGCGTTGCCCGCGTTGTCGTAGGAGCGCGCCGTCAAGGTGTGGGGGCCGATCTCCAGGGTCGACACCGGGGCCGTCCCCCCCGCCACGACGACCTGGGAGCCTCCGTCGAGCGTGTAGCGGATCTCCTTCACACCGGAGCCGCCGGTGTCCTCGGCGGTGAGCGTGAAGACGGCCCAATCCTCGTAGCTCGCCTGAGCGTCGCTGACGAGCGTCGGCGGCGTGGCGTCGATGCGCACCCTCCGGTGCTGGGCGGGTCCCCAGGCCCCGGCCCCGTTGACGCCGCGCACGTGGAACCACCACTCCCCGTCGGAGTCGGCGCTCACCGAGGCGGAGGGGGAAGCCGTGTCCTGCACCTGGTCCGGCACGGTGCCAGAGACCTTGTCGAAGACGTACGAGTAGCCCACCGCGGGGGTGCCCGTCCATGTGAACTCGACCGGGCTGCGCGAGTCGTGCCAGGCGGTGTCCGAGGCGTGCGTGGGGGACTGGATCTCGCTGATCGTCGCGGGAGCGTAGACGGTGAACTCGACGCTGAGCTGATCCGAGGCGTTGCCCGCGTGGTCGTAGGAGCGCGCGGCCAGCGTGTGAGAGCCGACGTCCGAGGTGGTCACGGTCGCGGGCGAGCCGCTCACGACGACCTCGGACCCGCCGTCGAGCGTGTAGCGGATCTCCTTGAGGCCCGAGCCGCCGGTGTCCGCAGCGGTCAGCGTGATGCTCGCGCTGCTCGTGTACGCCGAGGCCGCGTCGTGG
>JACUUM010000032.1 GCA_014859305.1 Coriobacteriia bacterium | reverse complement strand
TGCCGTGGCAGGAGTCGCAGGCGCGCTCGTCATGGCACGTGTAGCACTTGGTCTCGGGCACGAGACGCCGCGGACTCGGCTCCCGATTGACGTGGAGCGCCTGGGCGACGTCTTTCACGTGGCAGTCCGAACACTCGGAGCTCGCCTGCACGTTGTCGTGACAGCGAAGGCACGCGGACATCCCCACCGTCCAGGACCCGACGGCGCCGGTCAGCCGCTGCATCTCGTGGCAGCCCACGCACGTCGCACCCGCGTCGAGGGGCTCCTTGTGCTTGACGCGCACGCCCCGGCGCTCCACGGTGACGATCCCGTCCCCCATCCGCCTGTGACAGGAGCTGCATGCGCTCGATGCGATAGGCTTACCGAACCCGGACGCCGTCTTGGGTGCGATGATGCCCTCGGCGAAGTGGATCGCCCGCCCGGGGACGTCGTACGTCAACGAGCCGAACACGCCGCCCGAGCCGTGGCACCGCACGCAGGACGTGGAGGCATGGGGATCCGAGCCCTCTTCGACAAGACGTTCGGAGTGCGGCATGTCACTGCCGTGGCAGGACAGGCACATGGCCTCCGACCCCGTCGTGATGCCGGTGAGCAGCCAGATCAGGGAGAGCCCGAGCGCGCCGAGGAGGAAGCTCCGCGTGGCGAGCCATCTGCGCTCCTCGGGAGTGAGGGGCTCGCGAGGAGGGCGCTCCACCATGACCGTCCGCTCCACGATCGTCTCGGGCTGCAGCCCTGCTTCGATCGTCCCGTCGTCATCGTCGTCGTCGCGAGAGGTGATCACCAGGATCGCGATGACGACCGCGAGAAGCGTGAGGACGACGACACCGCCGAGAACCAGCAGCGACGCCTGCGGGTTCGAGCCCGGGTTCTTGATGACCTGGTCGAACAGCGCCAGCAGATCGGAGAGATCGAGCGCGAGGAACCCGTCGACGATCTCCTTCATCGGGCACCACCACCGGAGTCCGTGCGCTTCAGCATGAAGCCGTCCATCTGCTCTCGCGTGACCGGATGGACGTGGTCCTCATGGCACTGCGTGCAGTCGCCCTTCTCGTGGCAGGTCAGGCAAGCCGCATCGCCGTCGGCCTCGACCGTGCCGGAATGCCCCTGGACGAACCGCTGGGGGTGCGGCATCTCGTACCTGTGGCACTCGCTGCAGAACTCCTGCCGATGACAGCCGGTACAGTCGGCGTCAGGGCGGGTGCTGTACTTGGTATGGGCCTTCAGGAAGTCGCCCTCGTGCGGCACGCCGGCGCCGTGGCAGCCCTTGCAGCGGGTCTCGTCGTGGCAGGCGACACAGGACCGCATGTCGCCCATGCCGTGGGTCTTCTTCCACTGCGGGCCGTGCGTGACGCGGAACGGCCCGTCGAATATCCTCTGCCGCTCCGAACGTTCCGTATGGCACGCATCGCACGCCGTGATCTTGTTCGACCGTCCGTGACACTCGTAGCAGTCCTCCATCTGGGCCGTCCGGGGCCACCGGGTCGAGGCGCCGTGCGCGCTCAGCGAATGGCAGTCCGTGCACGACGAGTCCCCCATGCAGGACGAATGCTTGATGAAGAGCCCCCTCGTGCCCACCGTGACCGGCTCCTCGACGGCGGAGTGGCATGAGAGGCATCGCTTGTCCGGTACCGCGGCGTGGACGCGGTCGACCTCCGGCACGACCGGGATCACCATATGGAAGACCTGGCGGGTCGCGAACGAGACCCGGCCTGTGAACGACGCACCGACATGACACGCCACGCAAGACACCGACGCGTGGGGTGACTTCGAGGTGTCCTCTTCGAATCCCTCGGTCATGTGGCAGGACCGGCACGCCGGCAGGGTCACCGCGGTGACCGACACCGCCGACAGGGCCAAGAGCGCGACCCCGGCCAGGACGAGCGTGGTCTGGAATATGGCCTGCTTCGGCAGGTTGGGCACGTGATGGTCCTCGCTGAGAGTCAACGGTGAACGCGACGACTGATGCCTATTCTACCAGCAAGGCATGCGCCAGTGAGCCTGCCGGCAGCCTGGGTGGATGACCTCGAGACTGCAGGGCTGAGACACCCCGCAAGAGAGGACCGGCCCCCTTGCGGGAGCCGGTCCGTGGTACCGGTCGGCGACGGATCGCCGTGCCGTCAGCTCTCCTAGAAGTCGAGGCCGACACCAGCTCCAGTGCCGTCGCGGTGGCACTTGAGGCAGAGACCGTCGTTCGTGAGAAGCTCGGTGTTCTCGAGGTTCGTACCGGGAACGTTGGTCTTGGTCAGCAGCGTCTTCGCGGCGAGGGCGTCCTCGGCGTAGGTGAGCCAGATGTAGCTGGAGCCCGCGACCGTCTTCGGCGTGATCGCGCCGGCGGCGTCCACGTAGCCGTGCGGGAACGCCGTGTCGTTGGAGGCGGTGAGGGCGTCGTGGCAGGCCGTGCACTTGCTGGCGTTCTCGTAGGCGACGGGGCCTGCGGTGTACGAGGCGCCGTAGGTCGGGCCGTCGTACGTGGCGGATGCCATGGCGGTCACCCGGTGGCCGGTGAAGGCACCGAGCGTCGACGCCGGGCTGGTCCCGGCGACGTTGACCGCGAAGCCCTGCCGGTGGCAGTTGCCGCAGAGGTAGCCGGTGCCGAGCGTCAGACCCGTGGCGATGTCGCCGGAACCGTCGAACATCCCGATGTCGAGGCCGTTCTTACCCGGGACGGCGAGGTCCTGCGTGATCCACGTGTCGGCGTTTATGTTGATCAGCTTCGACGCAAGCGTCACGTACTCCGAGGTGCCGACACCGTGCGGGTTGAGCGCGTGGCAGCGCGTGCAGGTGCCGTGCGGCGAGATGTAGCCGTCGGCGTTGGCGGTCATGACCACGTCGGTGAAGGTGTTGCCCTCGTTGTGGCAGAACACGCAGCCCTGCGCGTAGGTGGCGAACGGACCGCCGGCAGTGAGGACCGAGCCGCCAGGAGCGGCGGTGTGGACCGAGTGGCACACGGCGCACTTGTTGGTGTTGGCCGAGTAGCCACCGTGCGGCGAGGTGCCGGTGTTGCCGGCGAAGGTTGCGGCGGTGTCCCAGTCGAGGTACGTGCCGGGACCGGGATAGATGGTGTTCTTGTAGGCAGCGTTGTAGAACGGGCCGATCGCGTAGGCGACGGACGCGAACATCAGGACGAGCGCCGTGGCCATAGCGACGACCAAGAGCGTCTTCTTCATACTGATGACTCCCTGTAGGTCGATGTGGGTTCTTGTCTCTTTCATAGTTGTCACCTCCTTCCTAGAGATCAGAATCAATAAGCACAGTTGCTTATCCAAAGTTAATCTACCACATCCACACAGGCACAAACAACCAGCTTCACAATCTCCCGAGCCGCTGGTGCCCGGCGTCGTTTGCCCAGGTAGCAAGCATAGTCACGAGTGGTCACTCACTGCCGTCCGTAGACGACTCACGCGGAACGCTCCCCGCCGGGCGCCTGATCCGGGTCGTCCGACACCATGACCGCCTGCTCCTCGCCGGTCCTCCGCCGCTTGCGCAGAACCGCCCAGAGGATGATCAGCAGCAGCAGGAGAAGGAGCGGGAATATCAAGGCGCGCAGCGGACCGGCGAGAGCGCGGCGTACGGCACCCAGAGCGGCGTCCGAGCCCTGGGACGAGCCCGTGATCCGCAGGATCTGGACCCTGCGATTCCCCCCGTCGGAGACGACGAACCAGTCCCTCTCGGGATCGTAGTCGATGCTCGTGGGGTACAGGAGCTGACCCTCCTTCGTGCCGTAAGCCCCGTACTTGGCGATGAAGGAGCCGTCCTTCGTGTCGAACACGGTGATCGAGAAGTCCATGCCGTCGACGACCACGAGCCGGTTGTTGCCGTCCACGACGAGGTCCACGGGCATCTGCAGACGAGGAGTGCCGGTGGTGTCGTCCGCCGCCGCCATCGCGGGCTTGGTGATGTCGAGGCCTTTGGGCGGCTTACCCGTCCGCTGCATCCAGAGCCGGGTACCGTCCTCGTCGTAGGCGCTGATGCGGTTGTTGTAGGCGTCGGTGATGTAGAGGGTCCCGTCGGGACCGTAGGCCACGCCGGAGATGACGTCGAACTCGTCGTCGCCCTCCCCCCTCTTGCCCCCGACCTCGTGGAGGAACTCACCCTCGCTATCGAACACGACGAATCCGATGTTGGACGAGACGGCGAGCCGATCGCCCGAGAACTCGATGTCGTTCGGGCTGGGGAACTCGAAGTTGCTCTCCTCTGTGCCTTCGGCTGAGAACACCCGGACCCGGTCCTGGGCCGTCTGCCCGAAGAAGAGCTGGCCGTCCCCCTCGGCGACCGCCCCGACGCGATAGAGCGAAGGATCGGCCTCCTCGCCTATGATGCGAGTAAGCACCCCTTCTGGCGAGAACTGCATCACGAAGCTGTACTGCTGATCGGTGACGTAGATGGCTCCGCCGGCCCCGACCTCCACCTTCAGCGGCCGGATGAAGAGCTGGTTCTCCGCCGGGCCCCATCCGTAGATGGAGCGGATCCACTCGACACCGCCGGACTCCTCGCGGTCCGCCACATGGTCGGACGAGGGGAGGACCATGCGGACGAGCACCGAGCCGATGGCGCACAGCGAGAGCAGCAGGATGATGATGACGGCGATCAGGATCCTCCTGCCGCGACGCGACCTGCGTCCCCCCGTCGGCCGCTCGGTCGGCGTCGTCAAGGCGGCCATGCCCTGCGTCGAACCGGTCTCGATCTCGCTCATGGCTTGACTCCCAGCTTCTCGAGTCCGTCGAGGGCGCCCTTGTTGTCCTGGATGAAGTTGAGCGCGGTGCGGTAGTCCTCCTCCGCGCCCGCCTCGTCCCCGACCTCCACCTTGGCGTCTCCGCGAAGCACGTACACGTCCGAGGCGCCGCCCCGCTCGTCAAGGTATTCGTCGAAGTCGGCGATCGCCTCGCCGAACTCACCGAGCTCCACATACGACAGGGCCCTCAGGTAGAGCATGCCCCAGTAGTTCTGGCTGATCTGTTGGCCCTTCTGCTCGGGGCTTCCGTCGACCTTCAGCTGCGCCTCGTGGTAGGCGGTGAGGGCGGCCATGCCCTCCGTCGCGGTCTCGACGGCCTTCTCGTACTTCTTGGAGGAGAAGTGTACCTGTGCCTGGGCGAACATCATGTCGGCGCCGGGCCTGTCGTCGATCACCTTCATCCCGCGGTCGACGGCCTGTTGCGCCTTCTGGAGCTGGCCGCTGTCGACCAGGGCCCCGATGTAGGCACGCCAGACCTCCGGGTCCCGTGTCCCGGCGCTGGTCTGGAACTCGTAAGCGTTCAGATCGCGCTCCATGCGGGTGCGAGGAGTATCCGAACCCAGGATACCGAGGTAGAGAGCTGCGACGACCGTCGACAGGAACAAGACGATGACGACGGCGGCCACGACGGACAGCAGCTTCACGACCGGATCGTCGAACATCGAGGCGCGGCGAGGGGGAGGTCCGCTCGAGGGGACGACTCCGGGATCGGACTCACCGTCGTGCGTGAGATCATCGGGCTGAGTGCCTGCCATCACATTCCTTTCGAGTATCCCGCGCTCTTGTGCGCGCCATCGGGGCTCGGCGGCATTGGTACTAGAATAGCTGGCGGACACTCCTGATCGATCCGGTCAGGGACCGACATCTCACTCCGATTGGAGACGACGTTGAACCGCCCGCCGCAATGGTCCTGGTACGCCCTGCTGGCCTGCGTGTCGCTCACTCCGCTCGCGACGACAGCAACATCCATGCTACTTCGTTCGCTTCCGCTGACGTACGACCCGTTCGTCATCCCGAAACTCGCTTCGGTGGGCATTCTATCAGCGGTCTCGCTCCTCTTGTGGGCATTCGGAGACGTGCGGCGAGTCCGCTGGCGCCGATCGGGCTTCGCAGCGCTCGCGCTGATCTCGGCTGCCGTCCTCTCGACGATGTTCGCGCTGGACCGGCCCGTAGCCTTCTTCGGCAAGGACGCGGCGAACGGACTCGTGGCGTACCTCGCGTACGGTACCGTCGCTTTCCTCATCCTGCAACTGGTGGACTCGGCCCACCGGGTCCGCGCGTTGACGAGGGTACTCGTCGGAAGCGGCGTCGCCGTGTCCGTGGTCTCGCTCTTTCAAGCAGCCGTCGTCGGATCGGACTATCTCGAGGAACTGGGCATCGGCGCGGCCGGCTACCTGTACGGCCGAGGCGGCGGGTTGTTCGGGAATCCGGACTTCCTTGGTACGTTCCTGGTGGTCCCCTTCATCCTGGCATTGAGCCTGTCACTGACCGAGCCGCGGCGCGTGGGACGCATCCTTGCCGCATCCGCCGCCGCGGTGCTGGGAGCCGGGCTGCTCGTCACCCAGGTCCGGGGCGCATGGGCGGGCGTCGCGGCAGGCCTGTTGGTGGCGGGAGCGCTCGCCGTTCGGGGCAGGTCGATCACCCCCCGGCATGCCGTGACCGGCGTCGCGATCGCCCTTGCCGCCGTCGTCGCGGGCGTCGCGATCGCCCAGCCCGGGGCGATCGTCCGGCGCGTCACGACGGGGCTCGATGCCGGACTGGACGCCTTCTCCGGCGGGCGCATCTCCGGATGGAAGGACGCCGCCGGCGTCGTCGTCGACCGGCCGGTCCTCGGCACGGGTCCCGACTCGTACACGTTCGGTTGGTACCGGCAGGCCGTCGCCCTCGCCGACCCGGCTACCGGCGCCGCGTCGTATTTCGAGGACCCGCACAGCTTCCCCATCGCGATAGCCGCCACGCTGGGCGTCCCTGCGCTGCTCGCACTGCTCGCGATGATCGGTCTCGGCTTCAACGCGGGCGCGAGGAACATCAGGCTGACCGCGGATTCGCCCGGGAGGCGCGGGATCTACGTCGGATGGCTGGGAGCCTTCACGGGCTTGCTGGTGGCGTCGTTGTTCGGCGTGACGACGATCCCGCTCACCCTGCTGTTCTTCGTCTGCGTCGCGGTACTCCTGACGCCGGGCGCTTCCGGGCGCGAGGTCGCGCCCCGACTGGCTCCCGCCGTCCGGCTCACAGGCGCGCTCGTAGCCGCCGTCTGCCTCGCCGGCGCGGCCGTCCCCGTAGTGGCCGACTACCATCTCGGCCGGTTCATGCGGACGCGCGACGCCGCAAGCCTCGATCGCGCGCGAGCCGTCGCTCCATGGGACAAGACGATCCAGCTGGAGTACCTCGGCATGCGCCGCGTCGCGTTGACGCCGCTTCTCAGCCAGGGCGGCGCGGAGGCGCTCTCCGCCGCCGAGGCGTTCGACGCGGAGGTCTTCCGGCTGGCCGACGAGCATCCGCACGAGCTGCTGTACACGTTGGAGAGGATCGACTTCCTCGGACAGGCCTCGGGGATGCTCGGGCCGGCGGTGGGCGAGAAGTCCCTGGCCGTGATCAACCTCGCGCTGATGGACTACCCCGATCTCGTCGACTTGCGGATCCACCAGGCACGGGCGCTGAACAACCTGGACCGGTACGGCGAGGCGATCGCCGTGCTGGAGCCGCTGCCCCGCAGCGTGCTTCGCGACACCGCCCTCGCCGAGAGCTACCTGCTCTCGGAGGACGTGGCAGCCGGCAGACAGGTGATTCGGCGCATAGCCGCCGACTACGACGGGTCGCGCGTAGCCGAAGCCTTCCTCGCGCAGCCGAGCATCGCTCCTTACGTCGAGGAGTAGGCGGGCCCCCACCATGCCTCCCCGCGTCCTCATAGCCAGCCATCTCTTCCCCTCGGTGCAGCGGCCGACGTCCGCCCCGTGGCTCGCCGAGCAGGTCTCGGCTCTCGTAGGTGCGGGCATCGGGGTCGACGTGCTCTGCTGCTCGCCGTTCGAGAAGGACGTCGACGTCACGCTCTCAGCCGGTGGGAAGGCGGTCCCGGTCCACTATCGCAGCACGTCAGCCGGGCCGATGAACGGTACCCGTGCCGGTATCCTCCTGTCGGCTGCACGCTACACGGGGCAGGCGCGCAGGTATCTGGACGATGGAGCCGACCGGTACGACGTGCTGCATGCCCACTTCGGATTCCCGGACGGGTTCGTGATGGTCCGCGAGGGCCTCCGCCGTTCGGTCCCGACGGTGGTGACGCTGCACGGCAGCGACGTGACCTCCGTTCTGGCACGTCCGGGGGCTCTCTCCCGCGTCGTGAGTCGCAGGATCGCCTCGGCCACCAACCTGGTCTGCGTCAGCCGGGCCCTGGAGCGCGCGGCGCAGGAGGTCCTGCCAGAGGAGGCCTCCACGCTCGTCATCCACAACGGATACGACGCACGGCTGTTCCGGCCGGACGGCGAGAAGCGTGACCTGGGCTACCTCTTCGTCGGGGCCCTCAGACCCGTGAAGGGCGTCGACGCGCTCGTGGATACGTATCTCGAGAACCGCGACCTGTGGGACCTGCCGCTCACGATCGCCGGTTCGGGGCCGCTCGAAGGCGCGCTGAAGCGCAGGTCGGCGGGCGCCGAAGACGGCGCGAACGTGCGATTCCTGGGCGAGCTGCCGAGGGAGAAGGTGGCCGACGCGATGCGACGGGCGTCGGCGCTCATCCTTCCGAGCAGGCAGGAGGGGTATGGGGTGGTCGTCGCGGAGGCGCTGGCGTGCGGGACGCCCGTGGTCGCGTCACGAGTGGGCGCGCTTGACGAGATCATGGCGGACCCGCGGACCGGGGTCCTGATCGAGGCCGACGACCGGCACGGTCTCTCGGAGGCCATGCGGGCGGTCCGCCGGTGGCCCTACCCTGCCGGCGAGGTCGCTTCCGCATCGGCCGCACGACCTTGGCACGAGCAGGCCGAGGAGATCGCGCGGCTCTACGGCGAGATCCTGCGCGAGCGCTACGACCGGGCGGCGACCGATGGCTGAGTGCCGTGTCGCATACCTCACGCTCCAGGCCACCACGGAAGGCCAGGGCGCTCACACTCACGTTCACGGGATCATCGAGGGCCTGGAGCGGCTGGGTTGGGCTGTCGACCTGTTCGAGCCGGGCTATTCGGGAGGAGCGGCGCCCGGGGCGCCGGGCCGGCTCGCCGAGTTCGCGCGCGTTCAGCGACGGTTGATCCGTTGCCTGAGGACCGGCCACTATGACGCCCTCTATATCCGAGGACACGCGCTCGCGTGGCTCGCGGCTCGCGCCGCTCGGCGCCTCGGGGTCCCGGTGATCCAAGAATGTAACGGCCCCTACACCGACTTCTACGCGATGTGGCCCCGGGCGAGGCTGGCGAAGCCCGTTATCGAGTACATGGCGCGGTCTCAGTTCGCGCGCGCGACCGCCCGGATCGCCGTGACGCCCGAGCTGGCGTCATGGTTGGAAGCCGAGACGGGCTCCCCCGCTGCGATCATCGGCAACGGGGCTGACACCGGACTGTTCACCCCTGAGGCGCGGAGCTCTCACTCGGCCACCCTTCCCGAACGGTATGCGGTCTTCTTCGGCGCACTGTCGCCCTGGCAGGGAATCGACCTCCTCTTGGATGCCGCGGAACACGAGGATTGGCCGAACGGCGTGGCCCTGATCATGGTCGGCGACGGTGTCCTCAGACCGAAGGTGGACCGCGCCGCCACGACCTCGACCCGCGTCGTCGCAGCCGGCGTCGTCCCCTATCACGAGGTCCCGGGGATCGTCTCGGGCTCGATCGCGTCGATGGTCCTGTCCCATCGACCCGCCGAGTGGGGTCTCTCGCCCCTCAAGCTGTACGAATCCATGGCGTGCGGCACCCCGGTCGTAGTGGCGGACGTCCCGGGCACGAGTACGGTCGTACGAGAGCACGGATGTGGGGTCGTGGTCCCGCTGGATGACTCGGCGGGAGTCGCAAGGGCGGTCGGATACATAGCGTCTCACCCCGAGGCCGCTGGCGAGATGGGGGTTCGCGGGCGCGAGGCCAGCGAGCGGCACTACTCCTGGCGTGCGCGAGCGGAAGCGACCTCCGAGGTCATCGAAGACGCGATCCGAACACGGCGCGGAGATCCTCCCTGCGCGGGACGATGAGCGCTACCGGACTGCACCCCGTCTCCCGCCTGAAGCGCCACACCAGCCACAGCGAACCCGAAGCGTACGTGACCGACGAGGCGAGGGCCGCCCCCGCGACGCCCATGGGCGGGATGAGAGCGAGGTTCAGCGCGATGTTGCCGAACACCGAGAACGCGGACAGCACCGGGAACTGATGACCGCGTGAGGTCAGGTACGAGACGATCGGGCCGACCAGCCCGTTCAGCACGACTCCCGGCGCGAGTATCCAGAAGAGCAGCGGCGCGCCCGTGAACGCGGGACCGAAGACGAACGCGACGGCGGGCCTCAGCAGAAGCGCGGCGGCTCCCAGCAGGAAGACCTCGAGCAGCACCGTGAGCCGGACCGAGGTGGCCACCAGCTCGGCCCCCTCCTCGGCCCGCTCGTGGAAGAAGCGGGACAGCAGGGGCGTCTCCGCGGCGCGCGGGATGAACCACAACAGCTCGACGAGCGCGACGGCCACCGAGTACACGCCCGTGGCGGCGACGGTGGAGAGCACGCCGAGCATCACGATGTCTACCCGCATCTCCAGCATCGCCGCGATCTCGGTGAGATACCGTTTCCGTGCGTACGAGGCCGCATCGCGCATCCGCCTGAGGACGCCCGGCCATTCCAACCGCGCCTTCACGGACAGGAGCATCATCACCGCCGCCAGCGCCGATGCGGCGAGCGTGACCGCCACGACCGCGAGGACGCTGAGCCGCACCATCCAGTAGAGGAGCCCCACCGCCGCGAGGTTGGCCAGCAGGGCCAGGGACTGCGCGCTGGCTTGAGCCGCCGGCCTCCCCTGCCCCACGAGGATCCCGGCGAGCTGCGACCCGAGGATGCTCACGGGCACGATCAGCGCGGACAGCCATAGCAGCCGTGACGGGAACACCGAGAGCGCCGGGAGTGCGCGCATGACCGCGAACGAGAGGGGGACGCCCACCAACAGCGCGACGACGGTGATGAGCATGGAATCGCTGAGGGCTTCGCTCGCGGTCTTCCTGCGGCTGCCGACGTAGTAGACGTTCACGCCCGCGAAGCCGAAGCCCATGATCAGCGCCATGATCGACGGCACCTGCTGGACCAGCGCAAGCGCCCCCTTGCCTGCGGGCCCCAACTGGCGCGCGACGAGCGCGGCGACGCCGAACGCCGCTACGACCCTGAGAGCCTGCATGATCGCGAACGAAAGCGTGCCTGCGCGCACGCTCGGTGCGGGACCCGGTTCTACGGCGACCTCGGCCTCGAGGCTCACTTCGCGCCCCTCGATAGCGCATCCACGATCTCACGCAGACGTGCCGCGAACTCCGGCGGGCCCCATCGCCTCGCGCGCTCGTACCCCAGCACGCGAAGCCGGTCGCACAGGGCGTCGTCCTCCCAGAGACGCAGGCAAGCCCCGGCGATCTCATCCACAGAGGACGGGTCGAACGTCAGCGCGGCGTCACCGACCTGCTCGGGCATCCCGTAGATCCCCGAGACGGCAACCGGACAGCCCAGGACGAACGCCTCGAGCGGCGGGATGTTCGTCGGCCCGAAGAACGTCGGCAGCACGAGCGCTCGGGCATGACGGTACAGGTAGGCCATCTGCTCGTTCGACACGTAGCCCAGTATGCTCACCGAGTCTCGCAGCCCGAGCCGTTCGATCGTCTCGCCGACGGCGGAGACGGCGTTCTTCTCCGAGCCGACCAGCACCAGGTGCGCCTCCGGATGTACCTCGAGCAGCCGTGCCAGCGCCTCCAAGAGGCGGAGATGGTTCTTGTGCATCCAGAACTGGGCGGGGTACAGGAGGTACTTCGGAGGCAGGCCCACCGCGTCGGCCCACGCGTCCAGCTCTCCGTCCAGCATCTCCCGCTCCGCGGCCTCGTAGATGTAGGCAGGAGCGACGTACGGCAGGACGTGGAGTTCCGCGCCGTCGGGTCCGTACGATTCGATCACCTGCCGGCGGCCGACCTCCGAATCCACGAGCACGCCGGTGGCTCCCCGGCGCATGCGCGAGAACAGCCTGTCTCGCGCTGCGGGGATGTCCCCGGAGGCTACTTCCGGGAAGTGAGGTTCGTAACGATGCATGAGGTCGTGGATGGCGCCGAGGGACGGCGTCGACAGCTCCCACGCGTAGTGCTCGAAGTTCGGGTAGATGCACAGGTCCACGTCGTCGCGCCGCAGCTGGCGGCCGAACGGCACGGCCAGCGAACCGATCCTCTTGCGGAGCGCGAGCGGGAGCGGGAGCTCCCGGGCGACCTTCGTCACCAGCCTCGATGCCGGGCCCTGTGATCGGGCGACGCGGCTCTCGATCCCGTACCTGGAGAGGATGCCTGGCCAGACATCGTCCCTGCAGTAGCCGAGGACGCGATACTCCTCGGCTGGGAACGTGGCGAGTGCGGACACCAGCGAGAGGGCGTTCTGGTACGTGCCTCCGTCGCTCGGGGTCCCGCCGAGGTATATGGCCACCGTCTTCACGCCGCCCTACCGCTTCCGGGCGACGAAGCAGCCGTTCCAGGTGTGGAAGTCCAGCTCGGCGCCCGTGCCGAACTCGCAGCTGCGCACGACGTCGAATCCTTCGGAGTCCAGCGCGAGGGCCACCTCCGGGGCGAACAGGTACCGCATCTCGTGGGTCTCCTCGAGGACGGACTCCTCGCCGCCGTCCTTCGGGGCGACGGTGATGCGATAGTGGACCTCGCAGACGTCGTCGTTGGGCCGCATCACCGGTTCGGCGAGGCGGGTCACGCGCACGGCTTCGTCCTCGAGCGTCTTCTCCCTGTGCTCGGGCCGCTCGGTGAGCACCGCGGGACCGTACCAGCAGTCGAAGACGAAGAGGCCGCGGGATCCGAGATGCTCCGCGGCGGTGCGGAACGACGCCAGCAGATCACCGTTGGTCGTCTGGTAGCTCATCACGTGGAAGAGCGAGACCACGGCGTCGAACGTCCGGCCGGCGCGGTATGTGCGCGCATCGGCCAGCTCGAACGAGAGCGCTCCGGAGTGCGACCTGCCCGGCGGGCCGCTCGACGCGTCCTCGAGCATCGTCTCCGAGAGGTCGATGCCGTGGACCCGGTACCCCAGCGAAGCGAACTCCCGGGCGTGCCGGCCGGTGCCGCAACCCAGCTCCAGCAGGTCGACGATGCCGCTCCCATACTCGTGCAGCAGAGCGTCGACGAACCCGGCCTCCTCGGCGTAGGGCTTGTCTCCGTAGAACAGGCCGTAGTAGCGGGAGTACGCGCCGAAGACCACGCCGCTCACCCCCGTTCCGTTCGAACGTCCTCGAGCACGGCCCGAAGCTCGCCCGCGACGCGCTCCATCTGCGCCTCGGTGAGAGCCAGCCCGCTGGGGAGGTAGAAGCCCCGCTCGCCGAGGCGCTCGGACACGGGGCAGGACACCCCGGCGAACAGGCCGCGTCCCCGGAAGACCGGTTGCAGGTGCATGGGGTAGAAGAACGGGCGAGTCCCGATCCCCCGCTCGCCCAGGCGCCGCATGACCTCGCGAGCATCGGCGGGGACGCTGTCGTCCAACACGACCCCGTAGACCCAGTAGTCGTTCTCCGCATACTCGGTCCGCGGCGCCGGCAGCTGCAGCCCCTCGATGTCGGCGAGCAGCTCACCGTACCGGCGACCCATCTCATGCTTGCGCGCTATGAACCCGGGGAGCCGTTCGATCTGCGCCACGCCGACGGCGGCCTGGAGGTTGGACATGCGCAGGTTGTAGCCGAGGTCGTCGTGAACGAAGCGGCGCTCCGGCTTGAAGCAGAGGTTGCGTTTCGAGCGGGCGCGCGCCGCGAGATGCTCGTCGTCTGTCAGCAGCATCCCCCCTTCCCCCGACGTTACGTGCTTGTTCGGATAGAAGCTGAAGATGCTCATGTCACCGAAAGAGCCGCACGGCCGGCCCCGGTAGGTCAGCCCGTGTGCCTCGGCCGCGTCCTCGATCACGGCGAGACCGTGCCGGCGCGCGATCTCGAGCACGGCGTCCATGTCCACCGGCAAGCCGTAGATGTGCACGGGCATGATGGCGCGGGTGCGCGGCGTGACGAGAGGAGCGAGCGCGCCCACATCCATCGTCCAGGTGGCCGGGTCGGCGTCGACCACTACCGGCGTCGCGCCCCGGCGCACGACGGGCGCGGCGCAGGAGATGATGGTGAACGCCGGGATCATCACCTCGTCGCCGGATCCGATATCGAGCAGCTCGACGGCCAGCTCGAGCGCGGAAGACCCGTTGGTCACGGCCACTGCGTGCCTACGGCCGGTCAGGGCGGCCATCTCCTCCTCGAACCGCCGGACGAACGGCCCTTCCGAGGAGATCCAACCGGTCTCGACGCACTCGGCGAGGTAAGCCTTCTCGTTGCCGTCCAGCAGGGGCTCGTTGACCGGCACGAAGCTCGTCACCGCTCAGTCCTTCACGCGCGGGTCGAAGGGTGCGCAGGAGAAGCGCGTCTTGTCGGCGTCGCCGGCGTAGGGCCCCTGCTTGACCTCGAACATCTCGAGTTCCTCGAGCACCTCGAACCCGTGTCCGCCGGAAGCCAGCAGGATCACGTCACCGTCCGAGAGGACGACGCTCTCCAGGTAGCCCTGGCGGTCGTCGAAGAAGTCGACCCGGAGCTTGCCCTTACGTACGAGAAGGACCTCTTGGGTGAGAGACACCGAACGCTCCACGGGGTTGTGCACGTGAGGGTCGATGAGCTTGCCTTCGGGATGCTTCATGAAGGCGAGCTGCTGCGAGAAGTCATCGGGTGTGAAGAACTCGATGCCGTCGCGCGTGAAGTCCGCGCGTACCACGATCGCCAGCAGGCGGTCCCCGTCCATGACTCTCTCGATCATCGATCGCTCTCTCCCGCAGGCTCGCCCGTCCGCGTGCGCCTCGGTCGCCCACCCCTGATCGCAGCATAGACCATGCGGTTGAGGGCATGCCGGGCCCTCCGCAACCGCTCGACCACCGGGTTGGCCCCGTACTTCACCCGGATACGCTCTCGCTCTCGATTGGACCGCGTCATGTCCACGCTGCACGCGCCACCCGAGCGGAATCGCGCGAGCGGTACGGCGATATGATCCATGGCGACCCCGGCTGCGATCGCCCGCAGGATCCACTCGTAGTCCGCCAGGATCCGATACGCCGTGTCGAACGTGCCGATCTCGTCGTACGTCCGGCGCGCGACGAACAGCGACTGATGACACATGGGCATCCTGTCGGGCCGCTTCTCACCGGCGGAGAGCGCCCTGGCGCGCTCGACCCTTGGGTGCGAGCCGCCCTCGTCGAGCACCTCCGCGTCACCGTAGACCGCGCCGGTCCCGGGATCCGCGAGGTACGCTTCCACGACCCTCTCGATCGCCCCGGGCAGGTAGGTGTCATCGCTGTTGAGCAGTCCCACGAGTTCGCCGGTGCTCATGGCGATCCCCTTGTTCATGGCGTCGTAGATGCCTTCGTCAGGCTCCGAGACCCAGCGCAGACGCCCCCCGAACCTGTCCTCGAACGAGCGGATGATGGCTACCGTGCCGTCCGAGGAACCGCCGTCGACGACGACGTACTCGATCTCCGGGTAGCTCTGTGCCAGGACCGACCCCATCGCCTCGGCGAGGTGCCGCTCGCTGTTGAAGCATACGGTGACGACCGAGACGAGGGGCCGTGCCGTCGCGGGCCCCTCAGGCATGACGGCGGAGGTAGTCGGCGTAGGCGATGGGAAGCCCTCGCGCGAGCGGCGTGGAGGGCCGCCAACCGTGGGCGCGCATGCGCGACGTATCGAGCAGCTTGCGCGGCGTGCCGCCGGGCCTGCTCGTGTCCCAGACGATCTCGCACTCCCGACCGGCCGCGTCGGCGTAGACGGTGTCGCGCACGAGCCCGGCGAGCTGCGCGATGGAGAGCTCCTCGCCGGACCCCACGTTGATGAACTCGCCCACCTCGTCCGCGCTCAGCCGCTCCATCACCATGACCGCGGCGTCCGCCAGGTCGTCGGAGAAGAGGAATTCCCGCCGCGGCGAACCGTCGCCCCACAGTACGACCCGGTCCCGCCCGCTCACCTTCGCCTCGTGGAACTTAGCGACTAGCGCCGGCAGGGCGTGCCCCGATTCGGTGTCGTAATCGTCGCCGACGCCATACAGGTTCGTCGGCATGAGCGACACGAAGTCGGTGCCGTACTGGCGGTTGTACGCGGAACACAGCTTGATCGCGGCGATCTTGGCGACGGCGTAGGGCTCGTTCGTGGGCTCGAGCGGCCCGGTCAGCAGGGCGTCCTCGGTCATCGGCTGCTCGGCCAGCCGGGGGTAGATGCATGACGAGCCCAGGTTGAGGAGCTTGGTGACGCCATGGACCCGCGCCGCCTCGACGACGTTCATTGCGATCGCCAGGTTCTCGTAGATGAACTCGGCGGGATACGCGGAGTTGGCGCCTATCCCCCCCACCTTCGCGGCCGCGAGGAACACGTACTCGGGACGCTCGGACGCGAAGAACGCCTCGGTCGCCGCCTGGGAGGTGAGGTCGAGCTCCGAATGGGTGCGCAGGAGCAGGTTCTCGTGACCCGCCGCCTCCAGACGGCGAAGGATGGCCGAGCCCACCAGGCCTCGATGGCCGGCGACGTAGATCCGGGAGTCCCTACGCATCTTCGTTGCGCACGTGGAAGCCACCGTCCTTCAGGTGCGCCTCACGTGCCGCCTCCGCGAGATCGGCCTCGACCATCATCGCGGTGAGCTCGGGCAGCCGCACGCGCGGAGACCACCCGAGCTTCTCGCGCGCCTTCGACGGATCCCCCAGGAGCACGTCGACCTCGGTCGGGCGGAAGTAGCGGGGATCGACTTCCACCAGGACGGATCCGGTCGCGGCGTCGACGCCTCGTTCCGCGAGGCCTTCGCCCTCGAACCGCAACTCGATCCCGACGTACTTGAAGGCGGCGAGCACGAAGTCGCGCACCGAAGTGGTGACGCCCGTGGCGATCACGTAGTCGTCCGGCTCATCCTGCTGCAGGATGAGCCACATGGCCTCCACGTAGTCACCGGCGAAGCCCCAGTCACGCTTGGCGTCGAGATTGCCGAGGTAGAGCTTGTCCTGGATCCCGAGCTTGATGCGCGCGGCCGCCCGCGTGATCTTCCGCGTCACGAACGTCTCGCCGCGAACGGGGCTCTCGTGGTTGAAGAGGATGCCGTTCGAGGCATGGATCCCGTACGCCTCCCGGTAGTTGACGACCATCCAGTAGGCGAAGAGCTTCGAGGCGGCATACGGACTGCGCGGGTAGAACTCGGTCCTCTCCGTCTGCGGTGTCTCCCGTACCTTGCCGTACAGTTCGCTGGAGGACGCCTGGTAGAATCGGCAGCTCTTCTCCATGCGCAGGATGCGCATCGCCTCCAGCAGGCGCAGCGCACCCATGCCATCCACGTCGGCGGTGTACTCCGGAGTCTCGAACGAGACCTGCACGTGGCTCTGGGCGCCGAGGTTGTAGATCTCCTCGGGGCGCACTTCCTGCAGGATCCTGATCAGGTTGGTGGAGTCGGTGAGGTCTCCGTGATGGAGCAGCAGACGGACGCCCTCCTCGTGCGGATCCTGGTAGAGGTGGTCGATCCGTTCGGTGTTGAAGCTCGACGAGCGGCGCTTGACGCCGTGCACCTCGTAGCCTTTGTTGAGAAGGAATTCGGCGAGGTAGGCGCCGTCCTGTCCGGTGATGCCTGTGATGAGGGCGCGCTTCATGGGTCTCCCGCTGAGTTACCGTAGGACGCATGCGGTATTGTACCTGACCGAGTGCGTGCGACTGTTGCAGCCGAGGAGCAAGGGGGTCGTGACGCACCCGATGATCACGCGGCTCGACGAAAGGCGCCCGGCAGTGTGCGCGATAGCAGGCGCGCTCTGTCTCGCGGTCGCCGCTGCAAGAATCGTGCTAGCACTGACGACCCCGGCGCCCGACCTCGTGCTCGATGCAGCGGGCTACGACGACGCCGGACGCCGTCTCGCCGGCGAAGGCTACTACGCATGGGTCTATCCGGGGGACGAAGTCGAGCACCCGGCTGCGAACGCCATGCATCTGCCGGGGTACCCCGCGTTCCTTGCCGCACTCTACACGGCCGTCGGTGTCGACACCGCACCCCAACCGCTGGTCTCCGTCGTCCAGGCCGTTCTGTCCGGCCTCACGCTGTGGGGCGTCTTCCTGCTGGGACGAGACCTGAAGGGTCCGGGCACCGGGCTCGCGGCGACGATCCTCGGCGCCGCCTATCTTCCCTTCTGGTGGTCCTACCGGTACGTGCTCACCGAGGACCTCTTCGCGGCGCTCTGCGTTTGGGCCGCGTGGTTGCTGCTGTCCGCGATCCGAGAGGAAGGGCGACGTGCCTACATCGCCTACGCCGCCGCCGGCGCGGTCGCTTCTGCCGCCACCTACGTGCGTGTGGCGAGCGCGGCCTGGATGCTGCTGACAGGAGCTATACTCCTCTTCCTCGGCGGCCCTGAGCGAGGCCGCTTCTTGCGCGGTTCCGGCGTCGTCCTACTGACCGTCGTCCTCTTCTTCGGGCCGTGGTGGTACCGCAATTCGCAGATCTACGGCCGATTCATCCCCTTCAACACGATGACCTCCTCCGGTTCGCTCGTCGCCTCCTTCGACGATCGAGAGGAACTCGTCGAGGTGTTGGAGTCACTGGATCGAGGACACGTCGACCCGCCGGAGGACATCGAACTCGATCGGAAGATGGCGTCCGTCGCTCGCACCCGGACGCGCGAGGCACTCGACACCGACCCCGTCGGATACGTCCTGAGAAGGACCCGTCTCGTGGCAGTCTCCTTCTTCACGTACCACCCCAATCCGTTCGGCGGTTTCTCGGGCATGGGAGGCGTGACTGAAGCGCTGCACCTCGCCGTCCTGGCGCTTGCAGCGGTAGGACTGTGGGTCCACCGTTCCCGAATGGCGGTCTGGATACTGGCCGGCCTGCCGCTCTCGCTGGTGGCCGTACACGCGGTCACGCTCGTGTACTCGCGCTACCTGTTCCCGATGATGCCGTTCATGATCGTACTGGCCGGCCTCGGTCTCGCCGCGGCGGCTCCGCGAGAACCCCCGGAGGGGGTCGGCTCGCCCACGGCCGCCTAGTAGCTCAGGCCGACACCAGCGCCAGCGCCGTCGCGGTGGCACTTGAGGCAGAGACCGTCGTTCGTGAGAAGCTCGGTGTTCTCGAGGTTCGTACCGGGAACGTTGGTCTTGGTCAGCAGCGTCTTCGCGGCGAGGGCGTCCTCGGCGTAGGTGAGCCAGATGTAGCTGGAGCCCGCGACCGTCTTCGGCGTGATCGCGCCGGCGGCGTCCACGTAGCCGTGCGGGAACGCCGTGTCGTTGGAGGCGGTGAGGGCGTCGTGGCACGCGGTGCAGCCGTTGGCGTGCGCGAAGGCGACCGGAGCACCGGTGAACGAGGCGCCGTAGCTCGGGCCGCTGTAGGCAGCGGTGGCCACGGCGGTAACGCGGTGACCGGAGAAGGCACCGGGCGTCGCCGGGTCGGTGCCGGCGACGTTGACGGCGAAGGCCTGGTTGTGGCAGTTGCCGCAGAGGTAACCCGTGCCGAGGGTCACGCCGGTGGCGAGGTCGCCTGTACCGTCGAACATCCCCGCGTCGAGCCCGTTCTTGCCGGGGACGGCGAGGTCCTGCGCGATCCACGTGTCGGCGTTCTTGTTGATCAGCTTCGACGCGAGGGTCACGTACTCCGAGGCGCCTACGCCGTGCGGGTTCAGGGCGTGGCAGCGCGAACAGGTGCCGTGCGGCGATATGTAGCCGTCGGCGTCGGCCGTGATGACCACGTCGGTGAACGTCGCTCCGATTCCATGGCAGAACACGCAGCCCTGCGCGTAGGTGGCGTAGGGACCACCGGCGGTCAGGACCGAGCCGCCCGGGGTGGCCCGGTGGACGGAGTGGCAGACCGCGCACTTGTTGGTGGTGGCCGAGTAGCCGCCGTGCGGAGAGGTGCCCGTGTTGCCGGCGAAGGTGGATGCGGTGTCCCAGTCGAGATAGCCGGGGTGCGACGGGTTGAAGGCGTCTTGCGACAGCAGGTTCCCATGTGAAGCATCGTGGCACGCGTCGCATGACGGATCGTCTGCTTCTATCGCCGCGAGCACTTTAGGATCCGTGCTGGTGTGACATTGGTAGCAGGAGGAATGATCCGCGATGAAGCTGTGACAATCGAGGCAAGCCTCCGGTACCGGATGGATCGCATCAACCTCGTCGTCGCTGTGGCCGTCGCGGTCCGGGTACGCCGACGAGTGGCACCACTGCGTGCACGGCTCGTAGTTATGGTCGCTGTAGCTGAAGGGCCAGGTCCCCGTACCGTATTCGTCAGCGCCATGGCATCCCCAGCCGTAGCACGAGATGTCCACGTGGACATCCGTGTTGCCGTGGCAGGTGATGCAATCAGCCGTCGTGAGCTCGGCGCGTGCCACTCCCGCACCCCATGCCATGAGCATGAGCGCGGCGAGCCCGATCACGATGAGGACCCGGACTCCCGTCTTCATGCTCACGGTCACCGGCTGCCCGCCTCCCGTTGCCCCCGTGGCTGACCGGATCTACCACACCCAATATTCGGCAAAGAGACAGCGCTTCCTCCGCCAAGGTTCCGGCGAGCGGCGTCACTCGGGCGCCAAGGGCGCCACCGCCCGCCCCTACGCCACGTCCCCCGGCACCGCGATGTGCCCGGCTATCGCCGTGGCCGCGGCGACCGCGGGCGAGCTCAGGTAGACCTCGCTCTCGGGGTGGCCCATCCGCCCGACGAAGTTGCGGTTCGTCGTCGCCACCGCCCTCTCGCCGGCCGCCAGGATGCCCATGTGTCCGCCCAGGCACGGTCCGCAGGTGGGCGTGGAGACCGCGGCATTGGCGTCGAGGAACACCTCCGTCAGCCCCTCGGCCATCATGTCCCGGTACACCCGCTGGGTCGCGGGGATGACGATGAGGCGCACGTCTGGGTGGACCTTGCGGCCGCGAAGCACGTCGGCGGCCACACGCATGTCCTCCAGCCGCCCGTTCGTGCACGACCCGATCACCACCTGGTCGACCCTGACCTCGCGCGCGTCCCTGGCCTTGCGCACGTTGCTCGGCAGGTGCGGGAAGGCCACCGTGGGCTCGATCTCCGCCGCGTCGATCCCGTACACGTGCGCGTAGGCCGCGTCCGGGTCGCTGGCGTGCTCGACCCACCCGCGCTCGGCGCGTCCTCGGACGTACTCGCGGGTGACGTCGTCGACACCGATGATGCCGCTCTTGCCGCCGGCCTCTATCGCCATGTTGCAGATCGTCATGCGCCCGTCCATGCCGAGGCTCGAGATCGTAGAACCGGTGAACTCCATCGCCTGGTACAGGGCCCCGTCGACCCCGATCATCCCGATGACGTGCAGGATCACGTCCTTGGCCGACACCCACTCGCCGAGGTCGCCGTCGATCTCGAACTTCAGCGAGGCCGGCACCTTGAACCACGCCTGCCCGGTCGCCATGCCGGCGGCCGCGTCGGTCGAGCCGACGCCGGTCGCGAACGCCCCGAGCGCGCCGTACGTGCACGTGTGCGAGTCGGCGCCGATGGCGCAATCTCCCGGTACGACCACGCCCTGCTCGGGCAGGAGCGCGTGCTCCACGCCCATGCACCCGATCTCGTAGTAGTGCGTGATGCCCTGCTCGCGCGCGAAGTCGCGCATGATCCTGGCCTGCTCGGCGGACTTGATGTCCTTGTTCGGCGTGTAGTGGTCCGGCACGAGCGCGACCTTCTCCCGGTCCCACACATCGGGGACGCCGATCCTGAGGAACTCCCTGATCGCGATCGGCGCCGTCACGTCGTTGGCGAGCACGAGGTCGAGGTCGCACTCGATGAGCTGCCCCGGCTCGACCTCGGGCAGGCCGGCATGGGCGGCGAGTATCTTCTCGGTGATCGTCATGGGGCGGGGCATGCGGGGCCTCTCCTCGTTCGTGTCGTCCTGCTCGGCGTCGCGTGGCGCGCCCTACAGCTCCTCGTGCACGGCCGGCTTCTGCGCGACGAGCAGGCGGTTGAGCGCGTTGGTGTAGGCCTTGGCCGAGGCCACGATGATGTCGCTGTGCGCCCCGCGACCCGTGAAGACGCGCCCGTCTTCGGCACGCACCCGTATCGTCACCTCGCCGAGCGCGTCGATGCCGGCCGTGACAGACTGAACCGAGAACTCGATGAGCTCGTTGGGCACGTCGATCATCCGGTTGATCGCCTTGTACACGGCATCCACCGGCCCGGTGCCGTGCGAGGAGTCGACCAGCTGCGCGCCGTCCTCGGCCACCAGGTGCACGGTGGCCGTGGGGATTCCGGGCTCGCCGCACATCACGTGGACCTCGGCGAGGTGGTAGACCTCGCTGGCCGCCTGGACCTGGTCGGTCATCATCGCCTCGAGGTCGCCGTCGTAGACCTGCTTCTTCTTGTCTGCGAGCTGAAGGAAGCGCGCGTACATGTCCTCGAAAGCGTCCTCGGTGAGCTCGTAGCCCAGCTCCGAGAGCCGGTGGCGCAGGGCGTGGCGCCCGCTGCGGGCGGTGAGCACGATCCGGCTCTCCAGCACGCCCACGTCCGCCGGGTCGATGATCTCGTAGGTGGTGCGCTCCTTCAGCACCCCGTCCTGGTGGATGCCCGAGGAGTGAGAGAAGGCGTTGGCGCCCACGATCGCCTTGTTGGGCTGCACGACGATGCCGGTGATGCCGGACACGAGCTTGCTCGTGCGGGTGATCTCGCGGGTGTTGATCCCGGTGTCCACGCCGAAGTAGTCGCGGCGCGAGCGCAGCGCCATCACGACCTCCTCCATGGACGTGTTGCCCGCCCGCTCCCCGATGCCGTTCACGGTGCACTCGACCTGGCGCGCCCCGGCGCGCACCCCCGCGAGTGCGTTCGCGGTCGCCATCCCGAGGTCGTTGTGGCAGTGCACCGACACGGTTACGTCCTCGATGCCGGACACGTGCTCGAAGAGTCCGGCGATGAGCGCCCCGAACTCCTCGGGATAGGTGTAGCCGGTGGTGTCGGGGATGTTCACGACCGTGGCCCCCGCTGCTATGACCGCCTCGATCATCCGGTACAGGAAGGCGGGCTCGGCCCTCCCGGCGTCCTCGGCGTAGAACTCCACGTCGCCCACGAAGCGGCGGCCGAGCTTGACCGCGGCCACCCCGCGCTCCAGCGCCTCCTCGGGCGTGATGCGCAGCTTGTGGGTGAGATGGCTCTCCGAGACCCCGATACCGGTGTGGATGCGCCGGCGAGCAGCGGTCTTGAGCGCGTCGGCCGCGGTCTCGATGTCCGCCGGGATGGCGCGGGAGAGCCCGCAGACGACGCACGCTTCGCCGACCTCGGCGCCGATGGCGCGCACGCTCTCGAAGTCCCCGGGGCTCGAGATCGGGAATCCCGCCTCGATCACGTCCACGCCCAGACGCACGAGCTG
This sequence comes from Coriobacteriia bacterium, assembly GCA_014859305.1. Taxonomy (NCBI): domain Bacteria; kingdom Bacillati; phylum Actinomycetota; class Coriobacteriia; species Coriobacteriia bacterium. The sequence continues at coordinate 8,403 of JACUUM010000032.1, read as the reverse complement.
CCGCGCGATCTCGAGCTTCTCGGCGGTGTTCATGCTGGCGCCGGGCGACTGCTCGCCGTCGCGCAGCGTCGTGTCGAAGACCCGGACCCTGTCGCCGTTCACAGCTCCACGCTCCAGGCGTCCTCGATCCCCGCCTCGGCGACGATCCGCTCCAGCAGGTCCGGGCCGATGGGCGTGTCGATGTTGATGCCCATGACCGCCGAGCCTCCGACCTTCTGGCGTCCCACCTGCATGGACGCGATGTTGATGTCGTTCTGACCCAGTATCGTCCCGACCTTGCCGATCATGCCCGGCCGGTCCTCGTAGCGGAAGAAAGCCATGTACTTGCTGGGCGCCATGTCGATGTCGTACTCGTACAGCCCCACGAGCCGCGGCTCGTTCTTCTTGCCGATGAGCGCCCCCGCCACGCGGATGGCTCCCGAGTCACCCGCGCCGACGACCGCGATCAGGTTGACGTAGTCGCGACTCTCCGCCGTGCGCGTCTCGGTCACCTTCAGACCCCGCTGCTCGGCGTAGAAGCCCGCGTTCACGAAGTTGACCGCCTCGGGCGTGACGTGCGAGAGGAGCCCCTTGAGCACGGCGGTCGTCAGTATCCGCGTGTCCTGGGACGCCAGCCCGCCCTCGAAGCGCACCTCCACGCCGCTCAGGCCCGCGCGCGCGGTCTGAGCCAGCATCTTGCCGAGGTCCTCGGCGAGCCGCATGTAGGGCTTGACGCTCTCCATCACCTCGGGCGAGACCGGCGCGATGTTGACGGCCGTGGAGACGAACTCCCCCATCAGCCCGGCCATGACCAGGTCCGCGATCTGGACGCCCGCGCGGTCCTGCGCCTCGGCCGTCGACGCGCCGAGGTGCGGCGTGAGGATGACGTTCTCGAAGTCGTGCAGCGGGGACTCCGTGCACGGCTCGACCTCGTACACGTCGAAGGCGGCCGAGGCGACCTTGCCGCTCTTCAGCGCCTCGACCAGCGCCTCGGTCTGGTAGATGCCGCCGCGGGCCGTGTTGACCAGGCGCACGCCGTCGCGCATCTCGGCGAACTGCTTCGAGCCGAACATGCCTATGGTCTCTTTGGTCTTGGGCAGGTGCACGGTGATGTAGTCCGCCTCGGGCAGCAGCTCGTCGATGCTGCCGAAGAGCTCGACGCCGAGGGCGGCCGCCCTCTCCTCGGAGATGTAGGGGTCGTAGCCTATCAGGCGCATCCCGAGCCCGCGGGCGCGCTCGGCCACCAGCGTTCCGATGCGGCCCAGGCCGATGACCGCGAGCGTCTTCTCGTAGACCTCGGCGCCGGTGAACTTGGAGCGCTCCCACCTGCACTCCTTCATGGACTCGTTGGCCTGGGGGATGTTGCGCGACGAGGACAGGAGCAGCGCGATGGTGTGCTCGGCGGCCGAGACGATGTTGGACGTCGGCGCGTTGCACACGATGACGCCGCGCTCCGTGGCGGCGTCCACGTCCACGTTGTCCACCCCGACACCGGCGCGGCCGATGATCTTGAGGTTCGTGCCCGCCTCGATGACCTCGCGGGTCGCCTTGGTCGCCGAGCGCACGATCAGCGCGTCGTACGGCGGGATCTCCGCCACGAGCTGCTCCGGCGTGAGATCGGTCTTCACGTCCACCTCGAAATGCGCCTTGAGCTTCTCGACGCCCGCCGAGGCGATCTTCTCCGCGACGAGTACCTTGTACATCCGGTCCCCCTACTCGCCCATCAGCACGGTCTCGGCGGCACGGATCCCCGCCCCGCGCTCGAAGTCGTAGCCCAGCTCGGCGAGCGTCATCTCGAGCGCCGCCAGCGTGGTGATGATGTCGAAGTCGCCGAAGTAGCCGAGATGCCCCACGCGGAAGATGCGGCCCGCGTAGTCGTCCTGGCCGCCCGCGATCGTCACGCCGTACCTGTCCTTCATGACCTTCACGATCCGCTTGCCGTCCACGCCCTCGGGCACCCATACCGGCGTGACGGCGCTGCCCCGCCCCTCGGGCGGCGCGAACAGCTCGAGCCCCAGCGCCTCACAGCCGGCCCGCGTGGCCTCGGCGAGGCGCGAATGGCGCGCGATGGTGTTCGGGAGGCCCTCCTCGCGGATCATGCGCAGCGACTCCACCAGCCCCATCACGAGCGAGACCGGCGGCGTGAACGGTGTGGTCTCCTTCTCGAGGTTCTTGCGGTACCTCTCCCAGTCGAAGTAGAACTTCGGAAGATCGGAGCGCTCGTAGGCCTTCCACGCCTTCTCGCTCACCGACAGCGCGGCCAGGCCGGGCGGCAGCATGAGGCCCTTCTGCGAGCCGGTCATGACCACGTCGAGGCCCCACTCGTCGGTGCGGCACTCCACCGCGCCGATGCCGGTGATCGAGTCCACTATGAACACGCACTCGGGGTAGCCGCCCACGACCTCGCCGATGGCGCGGACGTCGTTGAGCACCCCCGAGGAGGTCTCGGACTGCACGACCACCACGCCGCGCGCGTCCGGGTTCGCCTCCAGAGCCGAGGCCACGTCCTCGGGACGCACCACCTCGGTCCACTCGTACGAGAGGTCCACGCAGCGAAGGCCGTAGGCGCCCGCCAGCTGCACCATCCGGTCGCCGAACTTGCCGTTGCGGGCCACGATCACGGTGTCCCCAGCCCGGAAGCAGTTCGCGAAGGCGGACTCCATGACGCCCGTGCCCGAGCACGACAGGATCAGCACGTCGTTGGCGGTCTCGAAGACGTACTTCAGCCCCTCCACGACCTCCATCAGCGCCTCCGAGAAGTCCGGAGTGCGGTGGTGGATGATGGGCCTGGCCTGCGCGAGCAGGACCTCGGCGGGGACCGGGGTGGGTCCCGGCGTCATCAGGTACCTCTTCCGCATCTGTCGCGCTCTCCCTCGTCCTCGCTCGGCCGCCGCCCGGCATCGGCGGCCCGACATGGCGCCGGGTGACTAGTCCTTCTTCGGGATCCAGCTGAACATCTCGCGCAACTCCGAGCCGACGTCCTCGGCGAAGTGCTCGGCGTTGATGCGGCGCATCGCCTTGAAGTACGGTGCGTTGACCCTGTTCTCCGACATCCAGTCGCGCGCGAACCTGCCGGACTGGATCTCCCAGAGGATCTCGGCCATCGCTTCGCGGGTCTCGTCGGTCACGATACGCGGACCGGAGACGTAGGCGCCGTACTCCGCCGTGTTGGAGATGGAGTCGAACATCTTCGCCATGCCGCCCTCGTACATGAGGTCGACGATGAGCTTCAGCTCGTGAAGGCACTCGAAGTACGCGACCTCCGGCTGGTAGCCGGCGGCCACGAGCGTCTCGAAGCCCGCTTTCGCCAGCTCGGTGAGGCCTCCGCACAGCACGCACTGCTCGCCGAAGAGGTCGGTCTCGGTCTCCTCGGGGAAGGTGGTCTCGATGACGCCGGCGCGCGCGCCGCCGATGCCGAGCGCCCAGGCCAGAGCGACGTCGCGCGCCTTGCCCGAGGGGTCCTGGTGGATCGCGATGAGGCAGGGCACGCCGGAGCCGTCCAGGTAGGTGCGGCGCACCATGTGACCGGGGCCCTTGGGTGCGATCATGATCACGTCGACGTCGGCGGGAGGTTCGATCTGGCCGAAGTGGATGTTGAAGCCGTGCGCGAACGCGAGCGTCTTGCCCGCCGCCATGCCCTCGTGGATCTCGGCGTAGTAGGTGTGCGACTGGGTCTCGTCGGGGGTCAGCATCATGACGATGTCCGCCTCCTGGGCCGCCTCCCGCGGGGTGACCACGCGCAGGCCGTCCTCCTTGACCCTGTCCCAGCTCTTCGAGCCGGTGCGCAGGCCGACTCTCACGTCCATCCCGCTGTCGCGCAGGTTCAGGGCGTGCGCGTGCCCCTGGCTGCCGTAGCCGATGACGGCCAGCTTGCGCCCCTCGAGCAGCGACAGGTCGCAGTCGGATTCGTAGTAGACGGTTGCCATGCTCTCCCCTTCCTCCCGCCAGGGCTCATAGCCCCAGGCGTGCTTCCCTTCGCCCCGCGCCGCCGGCGCTGGCGTCTCACGCCTCGCGCGACCCTCGCGCGAGCGCGATCTTGCCGGTGCGCGCCAGCTCCTTGATGCCGTACGCGCGCAGCAGGTCCTCCATCGCCGAGAGCTTGTCGGCCGTGCCGGTCGCCTCGATGGTGAGCGAGTTCTTGCCGACGTCCACGATCTTGGCCCGGAACACGTTCGCGATCTCGATTATCTCGTGCCGCCGGTCCGGCGGCGCGTTGACCTTGAAGAGCACCAGCTCGCGGTCGATCGACTCGGCCGGGTCGAGGTCCTGGATCTTGATGACGTTCACGAGCTTGTGCAGCTGCTTGGTTATCTGCTCGATGGGAGTGTCGGCAGCCATCACGACGATCGTTATGCGCGAGAGCGTGGGGTCCTCGGTGGGCCCGACCGCCAGCGAGTCGATGTTGAAGCCGCGGCGGGCGAACAGCGCCGTGACGCGCGTGAGCACGCCGGGCTTGTTCTCCACCAGGACGGACAGCGTGTGTCGCATCTACTCCCACACCTCCTCGAGGAGCTCGTCGTCGAGCATCTCGGAGACGGGGCACCCGGGCACGCCCCCTAGCATCTCGTCGATCGAGCCGCCCGGCGCCACCATCGGGTACACGCACTCCTCACGCGCCACCCGGACGTCGACCACCGCCGGCCCGTCGTGCTCGAACGCCTGCTCCAGCGCGCCGTCGACCTGCCCGGGCTCGGTCACCCGCACGCCGAGGCATCCGTAGGCCTCGGCGAGCTTCACGAAGTCGGGGCAGTCCTGGGGCAGGGTCGACGAGCTGTACCGCTTGCCGTAGAAGAGCTCCTGCCACTGGCGCACCATCCCGAGGTAGCCGTTGTTCAGGATGACGACCTTCACGGGCAGCCCGTTGGTCGCCGCCGTCGCGAGCTCCTGGCTGTTCATCTGGATCGACCCGTCGCCGGCTATGTCGACGACCAGGTGGTCCGGCCGGCCGGCTTGCGCGCCGATGGCCGCCGGCAGACCGAAGCCCATCGTCCCCAGCCCTCCCGAGGAGACCCACGTCCTCGGCTCCGTGATCCGAAGGTACTGGCAGGCCCACATCTGGTTCTGGCCGACCTCGGTGGCGTACACCGTGGGCCGGCCGCGCGTCAGCTCCCGGACGCGCTCGACCACGTACTGCGGCATCACGTCGGAGTCGCTCGGGTGGTAGTGCAGCGGGAAGCGGCCCCGCCAGTCGTCGATCACCTTCATCCACGCGTTCGTGCGGGGCTCGGCGCTCATGCGGCGCAGCTCGGCCACGAGCGAGGCCAGCACGTGCCTGGCGTCGCCCACGATCGGCACGTCCACGCGCTTGTTCTTGCCGATCTCGGCGGGATCGACATCGACGTGCACGATCTTGGCCTTGCTCGCGAAAGCGGAGAGCTTCCCCGTCACGCGGTCGTCGAAGCGCACGCCCACCCCGACGAGCAGGTCGGTCTCGGTGATCGCGTAGTTCGTGTACTTGGCGCCGTGCATGCCCGGCATGCCCAGGTAGAGGTGGTGGTCCTCGGGGAAGGCGCCCTTTCCCATCAGCGTCGTGACGACCGGGAGCTGCATCAGCTCGGCGAGCTCTTTGAGCTCCTTGGTCCCTCCCGAGGACAACACGCCGCCGCCGGCGTAGAGCAGCGGCTTGCGCGCCCTGGCGATCAGCGCCGCGGCCTGCTTGACCTGCTTGGCGTGCCCGCGCACCGTTGGCTTGTATCCCGGCAGCACCGGCTCGTTGGGCCCGGCGTACTCGAGCTCTCCCTTGCTCACGTCCACCGGGATGTCGACGAGCACGGGCCCGGGCCGCCCCGTCGAGGCGATGAGGAAGGCCTCGTGCACGACCTCGGGCAGGTCGCGCGCGTCCTTCAGCAGGTAGTTGTGCTTCGTGATCGGCAGCGTTATGCCGGTGATGTCGGACTCCTGGAAGGCGTCGGTGCCGATCACGCTGGTGGCCACCTGCGCGGTGAAGACCACCATCGGCACCGAGTCCATGTAGGCGTTGGCGATCCCCGTGACCGTGTTGGTCGCGCCGGGGCCGCTGGTGACCAGCACCGCGGCCGGCTTGCCGGTCACCCGCGCGTAGCCGTCCGCGGCGTGCACCGCGCCCTGCTCGTGGCGCACCAGGATGCGCCGGATCGACTCCACGTCGTACAGCGCGTCGAAGATCGGCAGCGCCACACCGCCGGGATAGCCGAAGAGCACCTCGAGCCCCTCGGCCTCCAGCGAGCGGATGAGCGCCTCCGCTCCGGTGATGCGTTTCGTCATGTGACCACAGCTCCCTTGTCGGCACTCGAGACCATGCGCGCGTACCGCGCGAGGTATCCCGAGGTCACCTTCGGCTCCGGTGGCGTCCAGCCCTCGCGGCGCCGCGACAGCTCCTCTTCGGGCACGTTCAGGGTGAGCGCGCCCGCGTCGATGTCGACGGTGACGGAGTCGCCCTCCTCTACGAGGGCGATCGCACCCCCTTCCGCGGCCTCGGGGCTCACGTGCCCCACGGCCGGGCCCTTGGTGGCGCCGGAGAAGCGCCCGTCGGTGAGCAAGGCGGTCGAGGTCGAAAGGCCCATGCCGCTGATCGCCGATGTCGGGGCGAGCATCTCGCGCATCCCGGGGCCGCCCTTGGGGCCCTCGTACCGGATCACCACGACGTCGCCGGCGCCGATGCCTCGGCCGAGGATCGCCTCCACGGCGTCCTCCTCGGACTCGAACACCCGCGCGGGGCCGGTGTGACGCCGCATCTCGGGAGCGACCGCGGACTGCTTGACGACCGCGCCATCCGGGGCCAGGTTGCCCCTGAGCACGCGCAGCCCCCCCTCGGGGTAGTAGGGGTCGGCCGTCGGGCGGATCACTAGCGGGTCGTGGACACGGGCGCGGTCGGCGGTCTCGCCGATGGTCCGGCCCGTGACGGTGAGGGCCTCGCGGTGGATGAGCCCCGCCGAGTCGAGCTCGGCGATGATGGCCTGCACGCCGCCGGCCCAGTACAGGTCCTCCATGCGGTACTGGCTCGCCGGCGAGATGCGCACGATGTTCGGGGTGACGGCGGAGACGGCCGCCCAGTCCTCCAGCGTGACGGGGTGGCCGGCCTCGTGCGCGATCGCGGTGAGGTGGAGCACCGTGTTGCTCGAGCCGCCGAAAGCCATGTCGACCGACATCGCGTTGCGGATGGCGGCGGGCGACATCACCTGGCGCGCCGTGATGCCGCGTTCGAGCAGCTCCATCACCTTCATGCCGGCGTGCTTGGCGAGCCTGATGCGCTCTGAGTACACCGCCGGGACCGTGCCGTTGCCCGGCAGGCCCATCCCGATCGCCTCGGTGAGGCAGTTCATGGAGTTCGCCGTGAACAGGCCCGCGCAGCTCCCGCACGTGGGACACGCGGCGCTCTCGAGCTCGAGGAGCTCCTCGGCGGTCATCTCACCGGCCGTGACCCTGCCGACGGCGGTGAAGACGGTGTCGAGGTCGCAGGCGCCCGCCTCGGTGCGGCCGGCGAGCATCGGGCCGCCGGAGACGACCACGGCGGGGATGTCGAGGCGCGCGGCCGCCATGAGCATGCCGGGGACGATCTTGTCGCAGTTCGGGACCATCACCATCGCGTCGAAGGCATGCGCCTGCACGGCGAGCTCGACGGAGTCCGCGACCACCTCGCGGCTCGCGAGCGAGTAGCGCATGCCGGCGTGGTTCATCGCGATGCCGTCGCAGATGCCGATGGTCGCGAACTCGAGCGGGGTACCGCCGGCGATGCGGATGCCGGCCTTGACCGCCTCGGCGACCTTGTCGAGCATGAGGTGGCCGGGGATGACCTCGTTGACGGAGTCGACCACTGCGACCAGCGGCCGGGCGATCTCCTCGTCGGTGAGGCCGTCGGCCTTGAGCAGGCTGCGATGAGGGGCCCTGGCGAGCCCGGTCTTCATGCGGTCGCTGCGCAGCTCCATCGTCCACCTTCCTCTTGGTCGGGTGTCCGTGCCGGCCGCACGACCGCTCCGCCGGGACCGCGGAGCGAGTGGACGCCGGGGATCGGGCGAGCGGCCCGAGAATACGCAGGCACCGCGGCTCCTGCGCATACCCCCGCCCCGGCCGGGACGAGAGACGCATCTCCCGCGGTACCACCCCGCTTGACGCCGACCTCCCGGGCTCGGGCTCTTGCGTCCACTCGTGCGGCAGGTAACGGTTGCCACCGACCCGTCTTACTCGTCCCGCCCTCCCGAGGAGGTCTTCCTCGGTCGGCGCGGTCCTTTCTTCCGGGCGGCTCGGGGGCCAGATTCGAGACGTCCTGCACCGGGTTCCCACCTTGCCCCGGCTCTCTAGGGCGAGGATTGGCCTCTACTACTCCCCGTCGTCGCCGATCGCGCTATCTCGATGTGAGTGGCAAGTATAGGCAATGCCGGGACCTGCGACAACCCGGAGAGGGCGTCGTTCGTGCGTCGCGGCTAACGCGCCGCACCGCGCACGAGC
>JACUUM010000031.1 GCA_014859305.1 Coriobacteriia bacterium | reverse complement strand
GAGGAGCCCGCCGCCGAGGAGCTTCCCGCACCCGAGGAAGCCGCCCCGGAGGAGCCCGCCGCCGAGGAAGCTCCCGCGGAGGAGCCGGCGGGGGAGGGCGAGTAGCTCGTGGCAGGGGCCGACGTGGAGCGCCTCGTCAGGTACGTCGTCGGTTCGCTCGTCGACGACGTGGACGCCGTTCGCGTGGAGAGCAGGTCGCCACGTGACGGCGAGACCCTCTTCGAGGTGACGGTCGCCGACGACGACGTGGGCAAGGTCATCGGCCGCCAGGGGCGCATCATCAAGGCGATCCGCGTGCTCGCCCGTGCGGCGGCCTCCGTCCACGGGGAGCAGGTGGACGTCGAGGTCCTCGGCTGATGGATCAGGACCGCTTCGTCCCGATAGGGCGGATCGTCAAGGCCCACGGCCTGAAGGGGGAGGTCTCGGTCCTTCCGCTCACCGGCCTTCCCTTCGAGCTCCCCGAGGGGCTGCGCGTGTGGGTCGTCCCACCGCCTTCCGGCGTCCGTGAAGGGGTGGTGGAAGCCGTCCGCCGAGGACCGAAGGGGCCCCTCGTGAAGATCTCCGGCGTCGAGGGCATAGAGGCCGCTCGCTCGCTGGCCGGCCGCGAGCTCGTCGCGCTCGCCGACGACCTCCCGGCCGGGTGGGCGGAGGAGGAGCCCGACCCCGTCGGCCTCGGAGTCCTGCTGGAGGACGGCTCGGAGCTCGGAAGCGTCACGGGCGTCATCGCGACGGGAGCGAACGACGTCTGGGTCGTCCACGGCCCGAGAGGCGAGCTGCTCCTTCCGGTCATCCCGGAGGTGGTGCTGGACGTGGACGAGGACGCGCGCCGCGCCCTCGTCCGCCCGCTGCCCGGACTCATCGACGAGGGGTAGGCGTGCGTATAGACGTCGTCACGATGTTCCCCGAGGTGGTCTCCTGCCCCATGTCGGCCTCGATGGTCGGGTTGGCCCAGGAGCGCGGCGTGCTCGAGCTGTCCGTCCACGACCTCCGCCAGTGGGCCGAAGGGGTGCACCGGCAGGTCGACGACTACCCGTACGGCGGGGGCCCCGGCATGGTCGTGAAGCCGGAACCGGTCTTCCGAGCCGTCCGCGCCCTCGGCGAGCTGGACGCGCGCGAGCCCGTCGTCGTGCTCCTCACACCGCAGGGCCGCCTGCTCGATCAGCGGCTCGTCGAGGACCTCGCGGGGAAGGAGCGTCTGCTGCTCGTGTGCGGCCGGTACGAGGGCTTCGACGAGCGCGTCCGCTCGCTGGCCGATTTCCAGGTGTCCATCGGCGACTACGTGCTCACCGGCGGCGAGCTGCCGGCCATGGTGCTCATCGACGCGGTGACCAGGCTGCTGCCCGGCGTGCTGGGGCACGAGGACTCCTCGGCCGAGGAGTCCTTCTCCTGGGGACTGCTTGAGTACCCTCAGTACACGCGGCCGGCGGAGTTCGAGGGTATGCAGGTACCCGATGTGCTGCTCAGCGGGGACCACGCTCGCATCGCGAAGTGGCGCCGTGACCGCGCGGTCGAGAGGACAGCTCGCCAGCGTCCGGACCTGCTCGAGCGCGCCGACCTGACCGACGACGAGCGGCTGCTCGCCCGGCGCGTGCTGGACGAGGCCGCCGAGGACCCGGAGTAGAGGGAGCGAATGGAAGGCGGACGAGGGCACAACGATACGACACGCGACGCCGGGGGGCATCCGGCGGCCGATACGCGGCGCCCGGACGAAGGCATGTCCGACGAGACGGGGCGCACCGCCGAGCGCCGCAGCGAGGGCGGGATCCTGCGCTGGGTGGTGGAGACCGCTGCGCTCCTGCTCGCCGCGTTCGTCCTCGCACAGCTGATACGCACCTTCGTGGTGCAGCCCTACGTCGTGCCCACGGGCTCGATGATCCCGACGATTGGGATCGGCGACCGCGTGCTCGCCAACAAGTTCGTCTACCGGTTCCGGGACCCTTCGCAGGGGGACATCATCGTCTTCGACGATCTGACCGGCCGCACGCCCACGCTCATCAAGAGGGTGGTGGCGACGGAGGGCCAGGAGGTGGACATCCTGGACGGAGGGGTCTACGTGGACGGCGAACGCCTCTCCGAGCCGTACGTCGACGGTCAGGAGACGCAACCCGGGCCGGTCCAGCTCCCCGTCACGATCCCTCCGGACCACGTATGGGTCATGGGGGACAACCGCACCAACAGCGCCGACAGCCGCTGGATCGGCCCGCAGCCTCTCTCGGTCGTGGAGGGCGAGGCGTTCATGACGTACTGGCCTCCGGGAAGGATCGGGCGGCTTCGCTGACCGGAACGACGGCTGACCTCGGCGGCGGATCTCGGCCGATGCCCTCGGCGGGGCGTCGTTGCGGGGGCGTCGAGAGCTGTTATACTGTCGCACCGTGTCCGTCGACGAGGATCGCGAACGCCGCTGCGCCACGCGGCGGCGAGGGATGAGGACGAGAAGCCATGAACAGGATCCGTGCGATCGAGCAGCAGCAGATCCGCGAAGACCTGCCTCGGTTCGACGTGGGGGACACGGTCAAGGTCAGCTACCGCGTCGTCGAGGGGAACCGTGAGCGAGTGCAGGTCTTCCAGGGAGTGGTCATGCGCCGTCACGGATCGGGCAGCCGCGAGACCTTCACCGTCCGCAAGATCTCCTTCGCCGTCGGCGTCGAGCGCACGTTCCCCGTTCATTCGCCCAAGATCGCCGGCGTCGAGGTCGTCAGCCGCGCCAAGGTACGTCGCGCCAAGCTCTACTTCCTGCGCGACAAGGTGGGCAAGGCCGCCCGCCTGAAGGAGCGCCGCTAGCTCCGCGGCGCACGAGCCCGCCATGCCGCTCAAACGTCCGCCCGTTGCCGCTCCGATGAAGAGGAGTGCGCCGGGCGCTTCCCTGCGACGACACCCCGAGGACCGGACATGACGCCGCGAGGTGTGCGTTCGCTCTCCCTGCAGCAGTGCCGTGAACTCCTCGAGACCGCGGACACGGCGGCGCTGCCCGCTTTGTTGCGCTCGCTGGCCGGAGACCGCAGGGCGGGCGTCCGCGAGGCCGTCGCCGTCGCCCGCAACAGGCTCCGCGCCCGCGAGGCCGAGGCCGCGCGCCTGGAGGGATTGGCAGCGCTCGAGGAGGAGTTGCGGCGAGGCGGCTACGCGGTCGTGGCCGGCATCGACGAGGTGGGCCGCGGGGCGCTCGCCGGCCCGCTGACCGCCGGGGCGGTCGTGCTGCCTGCCGGTCTGCGCATCGAGGGCCTGGACGACTCGAAACGCCTGACGCCCGAGTGCCGCGAGCACATCGCGGCGGCGGTCAGGGAGCGCTGCCACGCGTGTGCCGTCGCCCACGTGGACCCCGGCGAGATCGATGCGAAGGGCATGTCCTGGGCCGTCCGAGAAGCGATGCGCCGCGCGCTCGACTCGATCGGATGCCCCGTCGACCACGTCGTGGTGGACGGGCTCGGTGTGGGTCTCGGCATCCCGGAGACCGCGGTCGTCGGCGGCGACGCCAAGGTCGCCGCGATCGCGGCCGCCTCGGTGGTGGCCAAGGTCACCCGAGACGCGCTCATGGTCGCTCACGCCGCTGACCACCGCGAGTACCTCTTCGAGGAGAACAAGGGGTACGGCACGCCGGAGCACCTCGCCGCCATCGCCGTCCACGGCCTCTGCCCGCTCCACAGGCGCTCCTTCCACCCGTGTGAAGGGACGCCCCCGTTGTTCTGAACCGATGCGCGGCAAGGTCTTGGTCAGAACCGGTTAACCTCCTCCCTCCATGCTGGTCCTCGACGGGAGGGAGGACCCATGGACAGCAAGGAGTTGGGACGCCGGGGCGAGGATGCGGCCGCCGCTTTCCTGGAGCGGCGTGGGATGCGTCTCCTCGAGCGGAACTGGCGATGTCCGGTGGGTGAGGTGGACCTGGTCGCGCAGGACGGCGACACGCTCGTGCTCTGCGAGGTCAAGACCCGGCGGAGCACGCGAGCGGGTTCGCCGGAAGCGGCGGTGGGGGCCACGAAGCAGCGCCGACTGGCCCGGCTCGCCGCCGCCTACGCGCAAGACATGCCGTCGCCGCCCGAGCGCGTCCGCTTCGACGTCGTCGCCATCACGGTGCTCGCCGGCGACCGCGCACTGCTCCGTCATCACGCGGGAGCGTTCCTGGTGAGCGGGTAGATGCAGTCGGTCGTCTCGAGTTCGGCGCTCTCGGGCGTTGAGGCGCTGCGCGTAGAGGTCCAGGCCGATGTGGCCAGGGGACTGCCGTCCTTCGCCATCGTCGGGCTCGGCGACGCCGCGGTGATGGAGGCGCGCGAGCGTGTGCGGTCGGCGCTTCGCGCGAGCGGATACGACTTCCCGGACAGGCGAGTCGTCGTGAACCTGGCTCCCGCTCCGCTGCGCAAGCACGGCACCGGTTTCGACCTGCCGATCGCGCTGGCGATACTGTTGGCCACGGGCCAGGTTCCCGCCCGTGTCGCGGAGGGGCGCGCCGCGGTCGGGGAGCTCGCGCTCGACGGCACGGTCCGCGCCGTTCCCGGGCTGCTCGCGCACGCCCTCCGCGCACTCAGGGCCGGCGAAGGCCTCCTCGGCCCGTCGGAGGCGGGGCCGGACCTCGCGTGGATGGAGGGGCTGAGCTTCCACGGGCTGCGCGACTTGTCGTCGCTTCGCGGGGAGGGGCGACGACGGCACCGCGAGGCCCACCGCGAGGCAACCGGCGAACGCCGGCCGGACCACGCTCCCGATCTCGCGGAGGTGGCCGGCCACGAAGCCGCCAAGCGCGCCCTGGAGGTCGCGGCGGCCGGCGGTCACGACATCCTGCTCGTCGGCCCGCCCGGGTCGGGCAAGACGATGCTCGCGCGCCGCGTTCCCGGTATCCTCCCGCCGCTCACCGCCGAAGAGCGTCTGGACACCGCACTCGTCCACTCGGTCGCCGGCCTGGACGTCGCACCCGTTCTGGCGGGCGTGCGACCGTTCCGCTCGCCGCACCACACATGCTCGGTGGCCGGCCTGGTGGGAGGAGGCAGCCCGCCCAGACCCGGGGAGGCGAGCCTCGCGCACAACGGCGTGCTCTTCCTCGACGAGCTGCCGGAGTTCGGCCCCGCCGCGCTGCAGGCGCTGAGACAACCGATGGAGGACGGGTGTCTGACGCTGGTCCGGGCCGAGGGACGACTGCGCTATCCAGCCCGTTTCATGCTTGTCGCGGCGATGAACCCTTGCCCCTGCGGTCACTTCGGCGACGCCGCCACGCCCTGCCGATGCCCGCCCGCCCTGGTCGCGCGCTATACGTCGCGCGTCGGCGGGCCGCTCATGGACCGGGTCGACATATCCATCCGCGTCGACCGCGTCGATCCCCGTGTCCTGGTGTCCACCGTCCCGGCGGGGGAGCCGTCCCCCGTCCTGCGCGGGCGCGTCCTGGCCGCACGCCGCCGAGCGGCCGAGAGAGGAGGCGCGGCCCGGCTCTCCGGCGCGGCGCTGCTGGCGGCGTGCGGTCTCACCCCCGCCACCCGCGAGACGCTCGCCGCGGCTGCCTCGCGGGGGAGGCTCTCGGGCCGTGCGGTGACGCGCGTCCTGCGCGTCGCCCGCACCCTCGCCGACCTCGAGGGGACGAGAAGCGTGGGCGCCCCGCACATCCTCGAGGCCCTCGGCTACCGCGTGTCGGGAGCCGTGTGATGGCCGTGCGAGGCTGGCAGCTGCGCCCCACGGACCCGGAGTACCCCCGGTGCCTGAAGGATTCCCCCCGGCCCCCCGAGGTCCTCTACGGCATCGGGGACCCCGCAGCGCTCCGTCTGGGTCTGGGCGTCGTCGGCTCTCGCAAGGCCACCCCCTACGGACTCGCCTGCGCTCGGCGCTTCACCGGATGGGCGGCTCGAAGCGGGATAACGGTCGTCTCGGGCGGCGCCATAGGGTGCGACCAGGAGGCGCACCGCGCCGCTCTGGAGGCTGCCGGGACGACCGTCGCCGTGTTGGGTTGCGGGGCCGACGTGGACTACCCGCGGGGCGCGGGCGCGCTGCTCGACGAGATACGCCGAAGAGGCGCGTGCGTCTCCGAGCTTCCATGGGGCCGCGAGCCGACCCGCTGGGCGTTCGTCGAGCGGAACCGGCTCATCGCGGCGCTCTCGGCGGCGCTCCTCGTCGTGGAGGCCGGACTTCCCAGCGGGACCTTCTCGACCGCCGACTTCGCGCTGGAGGCCGGCAGGGAGGTCCTCGCCGTGCCCGGATCGATATTCGCTCCCGGATGCCGCGGCTCCAACCGGCTCATCAGGCAGGGCGCCACACCGGTGACCGATGTATCGGAGCTCGCCGCGGCGGTCGCCGACGCCGGACTCGCGATCGCCGCGCCGTCCGGCACCGCCGGTGCCGAACGGTCGTCCCCCGGGGCGTCCCGCTCCCTCCAGCCACCCGACGAGGTCTCCTCTCGAGTGCTCGCGGCGCTACTGGCGGACCCGATGAAGCCCGACGACGCGGCCCGGGCACTCGACCTCGATATCGTCACCCTCATCCGCATCCTCGGCGCCCTGGAGGCGTCCGGGGCGGTCGCCCGGTACCGCGACGGGAGGTACGGGCCGTGCTGAGCCGTGCGCCACCGGTCGCGTTCGCTTCGGGCGCCGGGGCCTGACGTACAATGGCGGCGCCGGCTGCAACCGTCAGGAGGCGACGTGTCCCCAGGAGCCTGCGTGACCGTGATCGGTGCCGGCCTGGCCGGCGCGGAGGCGGCCTGGCAGCTCGCGACCCGCAGCCTGCGCGTCCGTCTCGTCGAGATGCGCCCGGCTCGGCACACCCCCGCGCACCACGGTGGTTCCTTCGCCGAGCTCGTCTGCTCCAACTCGCTCAAGAGCGACGACCCGGACACGGCCGCCGGGCTCCTCAAGCGCGAACTGGAGGACCTCGGGAGCCTGGTCATGGCTTCCGCCCGGCTCCACCGCGTCCCCGCCGGAGCCGCGCTCGCCGTCGACCGCGAGAGGTTCGCACGAGGAGTCACCGAGGCCGTCGAGTCACACCCGTTCGTCGAGGTGGACCGTCGCGAGGCGGAGTCCCTTCCCGAGACGGAGGCCACGATCGTGGCGACGGGGCCGCTCACCAGCCCTGCCATGGAAAGCGCGCTCTCCGGCCTCATCGGTCCGGCTCGGCTCTCCTTCTTCGACGCGGCCGCGCCGATCGTGGACGCCGCCTCGGTGGATCGCCGCGTCGCCTTCGCCGCCTCCCGCTACGGCAAGGGAGCAGGGGACGACTACTTGAACCTGCCCTTGTCGCGTGAAGAGTACGAGGCGTTCATCGGCGAACTGCTCGCCGCCCGACGGGTACGAGCCAAGGAGTTCGAGCCGGCGGAGCTCTTCCAGGCCTGCCAGCCTATCGAGGAGGTCGCCAGGAAGGGAGCCGATGCCCCTCGCTTCGGTGCGATGAAGCCCGTGGGGCTCGTGGACCCGCGCACGGGCGCCAGGCCGTGGGCCGCCGTCCAGCTGAGGGCCGAGAACCGCGGACGCACCGCCTACAACCTCGTCGGCTTCCAGACGAACCTGACCTTCGCTGAGCAGCGGCGCGTGTTCCGGACGCTGCCGGGCCTCGCGCGGGCGGAGTTCCTGCGCTACGGGGTCATGCACCGCAACACGTTCGTGGACGCTCCCCGTCTCCTCGATCCCTCGCTCGAGCTGCGAGGACACCCCGGCATCTGGTTCGCCGGCCAGCTCGTCGGCACGGAGGGGTACCTGGAGGCCGCGGGCACCGGACTGCTCGCCGCCGTGAACGTCCACGCGGCGCTCGCCGGCCGCCCTCCGATCGTCCTGCCTCCGGAGACCGTGTTGGGGGCCCTCGTCCGATACGCGACCGACCCCGACACGGTCGACTACCAGCCCATGCATGCCAACTTCGGCCTGCTCCCCCCGCTGGACCCGCCGGTGAAGGGCAAGCGTGCCCGCTGCGCCGCGTACGCCGAGCGAGCGAGGCTCGCGATGGCTACCTGTATCGCCGAGAGCGCGGACATGCTGCCGGGGGGACCCCGATGACCGGCCGGCGGGGCGAGGCGCTCGTCGACGCGTACCTCGAGCACCTGCGGGTCGAGCGTGCCGCCTCGCGGCACACCGTCGCCGCATACGCCTCGGACCTCGCAGCCTACCTCGACTGGGCCTCGCGGACAGAGGTCGACCCCGTCGCGCCAGGCCACAAGCGTCTCCGGCTCTTCCTCGGCGAGCTCGACCGCGCCGGCTACTCGCGCCGCACCATAGCGCGGCGGCTCTCAGCGGTCCGCTCGTTCCTCGACTTCCTGGTGCTGCGCGGTGAGACCGACGCCAACCCCGCCACCGTGCTCTCCGCGCCGAAGCAGCCGGCACGCCTCCCGCGCGTCGTCCCTGGCGTCGTGCTCGCCTCGCTGCTCGACTCCCCCGACCCGGCCAGACCGCTCGGCCTTCGCGACCGGTCCATCCTCGAACTCCTCTATGCCGCCGGGTTGCGGATCGGTGAGCTCGAGCGGCTCGACGTCGGCGACGTCGATCTGGCGGCTGGGCAACTGCGCGCTTTCGGCAAGGGGTCCCGGGAGCGCATCGTGCCGCTGCACCGCGCGGCCTGCGCGAGGGTCGCAGCGTACCTGTCGGAGGGCAGGCCGGCCCTGCTGAAGGACAAGCACGTCGATGCGCTGTTCCTCAACCGTCTCGGCGGGCGGCTCTCCGCCGGAGGCGCGCGCCGGATGATGGCGCGACACCTTGACTCCGCCGCCGTCGGTCTCGGCCTGACACCGCACTCGCTGCGCCACACCTTCGCCACCCATCTGCTCGAAGGCGGCGCCGACCTGCGCACCGTGCAGGAACTCCTCGGTCACGTTGCGCTGTCTACCACCCAGATTTATACTCATCTGAGCACCAAGCGGCTACGTGACGTGCATCACAGAGCTCACCCTCGGGCCTGAATCCTCGCGGTTCCGCCGCTGTCGTCGGCCGGTACCCGACGGCGCCGGACGGAGGGTGCGGCGACAGAGGGGCGTTGTTGTACTTGAAGCAGGACGCTCGCACCGACACGGCCACCCTTTGGGCGGCATACAAGGAGACGGCGGACCCGGCCGCGCGGGAGCAGCTCATCCTCAACTACTCGCCGCTGGTGAAGTACGTCGCCGGGCGCCTCTCCTCCAACCTCCCGCAGACCGTCGAGACCGCCGATCTGATCAGCTACGGCATCTTCGGCCTGATCGACGCGATCGAGAAGTACGAGCCCGAGCGCGGGATCAAGTTCGAGACCTACGCGATCGCCCGCATAAAGGGCGCGATCATCGACGAGCTCCGGGCGATGGACTGGGTCCCCCGCTCCGTCCGCGCGAGGGCGCGAGAGATCGAGCAGGCCTACATCACCCTCGAGAACCGCCTCCGCCGTGTCCCGGAGGACGCCGAGGTCGCCGAGGAGATGGGGATCTCGATGAAGGAGCTCCAGGGCGTCCTCGCGAAGCTCTCCTACGCGTCGGTGGTCTCTTTCGAGGAGCTCTGGACGGCAGGCGACCGCGACGAGCGGTCGAGCATCATCGGATCCATCCAGGACGAGTCCGCGGAGGACCCGGTGGCCGCGTTCGAGAGCGAGGAGATCAAGGACATCCTCGCCGGCGCGATAGAGCGGCTGCCCGAGCGCGAGAAGATCGTCATCGCGCTCTACTACTACGAAGGGTTGACGCTCAAGGAGATCGGTGAGGTCCTCGGAGTGACCGAGTCTCGGGTGAGCCAGCTGCACACGAAGTCCGTGCTTCGCCTGCGGGCGCGACTGCATTCGGCGCAGGGCCGGGTGCCGCGAGCCTAGGGCGGGGTGCCGGATCCGTCGAGGGAGGCCCGCCGGGCGTCGACGGGAGGGAGGCGCTTTGGCCGGAGAACGGATACTCGTGGTCGAGGACACGGAGCTCCTTCGACGCATCTACGCGGACAAGCTCGCACAGGAGGGATACGAGGTGACGACGGCCTCCGACGGCTTGGAGGCCCTCGATATCGTCCGCTCCGAGCCGGTGGACCTCGTGCTGCTCGACCTGATCATGCCGAGGGTCGGGGGGCTGGAGGTACTCGAGACCCTCAAGCAGGAACCGGATACCGAGCACATCCCGGTCATCATCCTGTCGAACCTCGGACAGGAGGCCGACGTCGAGCGCGGCCTGTCCCTCGGGGCGGTCGACTACCTGATCAAGAACCAGGCGAAACCGGCCGCCGTCGCTACGAAGATCCGGCTGACGCTCGACTACATCTCGGGACGTGCCAGCGGACAGCCGGCGTTCACGCTGTCCGTACGGGACCATGAGCCGGCGCGGACGCCCTCGTCGAGCACCTCAAGCTCCAGCGGAGGTTCTGGTGCCCGGCCTGTCAGGCGGAGCTCGCGATCGAGCTGCTGCCCAAGGAGGACAGGCCGAGCTGGTTCGACGCGCACCTCGTCTGCACCGCCTGCCAGAGGAGTCTCTAGCCGGGGGCGATCCGTCCGCGTAGGGTCGTTCAAGGGATGACGCACCAGCGGGTGCATCGGCGCGAGGACGACCTGTTCGCCGGGCCGCCTGTGATACACTACACCGGCTCTTCATCACACACGCCCGCGGACTCCCGCGCGGGGTGCCCGACGCAGCAGGCAGGCGCCGGGTCGTGGCGGGAGGTAGAGGCGGGCGGAGGGACAACCGAGGACCGGGAGGTACCACCGCCATGACCGTCTCCATGAAGACCCTGCTCGAAGCCGGGGTCCACTTCGGGCACCAGACGCGCCGCTGGAACCCGAAGATGAAGCCGTACATCTTCACCGAGCGCAACGGGATCTACATACTCGACCTGCAGCGCACTCTGCGCGAGCTGGACGCGGCCTACCGGTTCGTGCGCGAGCTCACGGCACGCGGCGAGAAGGTCCTCTGCGTCGGGACGAAGAAACAGGCCCAGGAGCCTGTGGCGGCCGAGGCCGTCCGCTCCGGGCAGCCCTACGTGAATCAGCGCTGGCTCGGCGGGATGCTCACGAACTTCGTCACCATGCGCACCCGCGTGTCGCGGCTCGAGGAGCTGGAGCGCATGGAGGAGGACGGCTCCATGGCCGCGCTCCCCAAGAAGGAGGCGCTCAAGCTGCGTGGGGAGTACGAGAAGCTCCTGCGCAACCTCGCCGGCGTCCGGGAGATGCGCGAGCTGCCCGGCGCGCTGTTCGTGATCGACACCAAGCGCGAGGCCATCGCCGTGGCCGAGGCGAGACGGCTGCGGATCCCGATCATCGGGGTGGTCGACACGAACGCCGACCCGGATGAAGTGGACTTCGTCGTCCCCGGCAACGACGACGCCATCCGCTCCGTCGGTTTGATGTGCCGCGTCATAGCGGATGCCGCCGCCGAGGGGCGCGCGGCGCTCGAAGGCCCCGAGGCCGCCGAGGAGCCCGCGCCCGCGGCCCCGGCGCCCGAGGAGCCGATCGTCGAGGCGCGGGAGCCGGAGCCCTCCGAGCCGGCGGCGGCGGCCGAGAGCCCGGAAACGGAGGCTGCCGCGCCCGAGGCCGAGCAGGCGCCGGCAGAGTAGAGCGTGCGTCCTGCGCTTCGTGCGGGTATCCAGTCAAGGACCCGCCCTTCGCCGTGCCCGAGGAGGGCCGCTCACAGGAGGAGGACGACGATGGAGATCACCGCCAAGATGGTCAAGGACCTGCGCGAGTGTACGGGCGCGGGCATGATGGACTGCAAGGCCGCCCTCGCCGAGGCCGGCGGGGACGTGGAGAAGGCCGTCGACATCCTGCGTACCAAGGGGCTCGCCGACCTCGCCAAACGGGCGGGCAAGGCCGCCAACGAGGGCGTCATCGGCTCCTACATACACGCGGGCGGCCGCATCGGCGTGCTCGTCGAGGTGAACTGCGAGACCGACTTCGTCGCCCGTAACGCGGACTTCCAGGCATTCGTCAAGGACGTCGCGATGCACGTCGCGGCCGCCGCGCCGTTGTTCGTCCGGCGCGAGGAGGTCCCCGCGGAGCTCGTCGAGCACGAGCGCGGCATCTACATGGCGCAGGCGGCCGCCACCGGCAAGCCCGAGCGGATCCAGGCCAAGATCGCCGAGGGCCGTCTCGACAAGTTCTTCAAGGAGGTCTGTCTCATGGAGCAGGCCTACGTGAAGAACCCCGACATCACGATCGAGCGGTACCTGGGTGAGCTCGTCGGGAAGCTGGGAGAGAACATCGTCATCTCGCGGTTCACTCGATACGTGCTCGGGGAGTCGTCCCGGGAGCCGGCGGGATCGGCCGGATAGTCACGGCGCGCCCACGGGCCGGCCGAAGAGCCGGCCCGTTCGTCTACAATGGCACCTGACGCCGTCACGGCATCCGCCGCGAGGGCGAGGCGTGCACGAGCGGAAGGGGAGCGTCCCGTGACGGAGAGCGGCAGCGCGGAGGGCTACAGGTACGGCAGGGTCCTTCTCAAGCTCTCCGGCGAGGCGCTCTTGGGCGACGTCGGCTACGGCATCGACCCGGACGTGCTCGACTCGCTCGCCCGGCAGGTCCGCCGCGTCGCTTCCGCGGGAGTGCAGGTCGCGATCGTCATGGGGGGCGGCAACATCTTCCGCGGCATCGCCGCCTCGGCGGAGGGCATGGACCGCGCCCAGGCCGACTACATCGGCATGCTCGCGACCGTGATGAACTCGCTCGCGTTGCAGGACGTGCTGGAGAAGCAGGGGGTCTTCACGCGCGTGATGTCCGCCATCGAGATGCGGGCCGTCGCCGAACCCTACATCCGGCGCCGCGCGATCCGTCACCTCGAGAAGGGGCGCGTCGTCATCTTCGCCGCCGGTACCGGCAACCCGTACTTCACCACCGACACCACCGCCTCCCTGCGCGCGCTGGAGATCGGAGCGGAGTGCATCATGAAGGCGACGAAGGTCGACGGTGTCTACGACTCCGACCCCACCACGAACCCGGACGCCGTCCGCTTCGACGAGTTGCCCTACATCGACGTGCTCAACCTCGGGCTGCGCGTCATGGACGCGACGGCCATATCCCTGTGCATGGACAACGACCTGCCCATCCTGGTCTTCAACATGGAGACCGAGGGCAACATCGAGCGGGCCCTGAGAGGAGAGCCCGTCGGCACCGTCGTCAGAGGAGGGATCTGAGGCAGATGATCACCGACATCATCAAGGACGCCGACGGCCGAATGGGGAAGGCCGCCGTCGCGCTCGGGCACGAGTTCGGCACGATCCGCACCGGGCGTGCGGCGGCTCAGATCCTAGAGCCGGTCAAGGTCGAGTACTACGGTACCCCCACGCCGCTGCTCCAGCTCGCCTCCGTCACCGCGCCCGAGCCGCAGATGCTGGTCGTGAGCCCGTACGACAGGAGCGCCATGGGCGCGATCGAGAAGGCGATCCGCACCTCCGACCTCGGGCTGAACCCGAGCAACGACGGGCAGGTCGTCCGGGTCCCGTTCCCGCCGCTCACCGAGGAGCGCCGACGCGAGCTCGTGAAGCTCGCCAAGCACTACGCCGAGGACGCCCGCGTCGCCGTGCGCAACATCCGCCGCGAGGCGAACGACAGGCTCAAGCACGCCGAGCGCGACCACGAGATCTCGCAGGACGACATGCGCAGAGCCGAGGCCGAGGTCCAGAAGCTCACCGACGCGCACGTCAAGGAGATCGACGAGATGCTCGCGCGCAAGGAAGCGGAGATAATGGAGGTCTAGGCCTCGTGCCCGACCGGTCCTCTCTCGCCGCATTCTTCTCGAGCAAGCGTGACGCCGGGATCCTCGGCGAGCTCGACCTCGATCGCGTCCCCGCGCACGTGGCCGTGATCATGGACGGCAACGGGCGCTGGGCGCGGCGTCGCGGATTGCCGCGCATCGCCGGTCACAAGGCCGGCGTCAAGGCCGTCCGCGAGCTCATCTCATCGGCGCTGGAGTTGGGCATCCGCTACCTCACCATCTTCTCGTTCTCGTCCGAGAACTGGCGGCGGCCGCCCGAGGAGGTCTCGGGGCTCATGCAGCTCTTCGCCGAGGTGCTCGAGCGCGAGGTCGGCCAGCTCGAGGAGCAAGGCGTGCGCCTGAGGGTCCTCGGCCGCCGAGAGGGCCTGCCGCGCAAGACGCGCGAGGCGTTCGACCGCGCCGAGGCGCGCACGGCGGACCGGGAGTGCGTGACTCTCCTCGTGGCGCTCAACTACGGCGGACGCGCCGAGGTCGCCGACGCCGCCCGCGCGCTTGCCGCCGAGGCCGCGGCCGGCCGCATCGCCGTCGAGGACGTCACCGAGGACGCCGTCGCGGCCCGGCTCTACGCGCCGGACGTCCCCGACCCGGACCTGGTCGTCCGCACGAGCGGGGAGATGCGGCTGTCGAACTTCCTGCTGTGGGAGATGGCCTACTCCGAGCTGTGGGTCACCGGCTCGCTCTGGCCCGACTTCCGCCGCCACGACCTGCTCCGCGCCGTCGTCGACTACCAGCGCCGCGTGCGACGCTACGGAGGCACGTAGTGTCCGGGTGGGAGGAGGGGTTCGCCAAGCTCGGCGTGCGCCTGGCCAGCGCGCTGGTCTTCGGGGTGGTGTTCCTGGCCGCCGTGCTCTTCGGCGGCCCGCTCGGGCTCGGCGCGCTGCTCTCGGCCGCCGCGGGCCTCGCCGCCGCGGAGCTCTGCCGCCTGCTTCCCGGCGCGACCCGCGGCAGCGTGGCGTTGGGCGGGATCGGCGCCGCCGCGCTCCCGCTGGCCGCCGGCGCGGGAGCCTCCTCCATGGTGGCCGCCGGCGAACCGGCCGGTGTGTCCACGGCCGCGGTCCTCGTCGCCGTCGCGGCGATGGCCGTCTTCGTGCCGGCTCTTCTGCTGTGGCTGGCCGCCGCCGTGGGGTCGACCGCCACGGGCGCGGCATCGGCCGCGCTCGCGGTCGCCTGGGTCGGTCTCGGACTCGCGCACCTCGTCTTCCTGCAGGGGCTGGAGGGTGGTGGCCCCGGGCTCGCGCTGGTGGCGGTGCTGGGCGTGTGGGCCGGTGACGTGGCCGGATACGTCATCGGGGTCGCGATAGGCCGGCACAAGCTCGCGCCCCGGCTCTCACCGGGCAAGTCGTGGGAGGGGTTCGCCGCCGGACTCCTGGCGACCGTCGGCGCATGGGTGGGGTTCGCCGCCTTCCTGGCGCTGCCGCAGCCCGCGGTGCTCATGGCGGCCGTCGGCGTCGCCGCGGCCCTCGCCGGGCTCCTCGGAGACCTGGCCGAGTCGCGCGTCAAGCGCCTCGCGGGAGTGAAGGACTCGGGCACTCTGATCCCCGGTCATGGCGGCGTCCTCGACCGTTTCGACAGCCTCATCACCGTCTCGGTCGTCACGTTCTGGATACTCTCGCTGGGGGGCTCGCCGTGACGGCCGTGCCGGGAGGAGCCTGCCTGCCGGGGCCGGTGCGACGCGCGTTGGCGTCCCCGCCGCCGGATCGGCCGCTCCGCCTGGCGGTCCTCGGCTCCACCGGCTCCATCGGGCGTCAGGCCCTGCGGGTCGCCGAGCGCTTCCCCGAGCGGGTGCGGGTCGTCGCGCTCGCCGCGGGAACCTCCGGCGCCGCCCTCGCCGAGCAGGCCTCGGCGTCGCAGGTGGAGCGCGTCGCGCTCACCGACGCCGAGGCCGCTGAGGAGGCGTCGCGGATCCTCGGCCGGCCGGTCGCGCACGGGCCGGAGGCCGTGGAGTCGCTGGCCGGCGGCGACGAGGCCGACGTGGTGCTCAACGCCCTGGTCGGCTCCGCGGGGCTGAGGGTCACGCTCCGCGCCCTGCGCAGCGGCAAGCGTCTCGCGCTGGCGAACAAGGAATCCCTCGTCGCCGGCGGCGAACTGGTCACCTCTGCACCGGCCGGCCAGCTCGTGCCGGTCGACAGCGAGCACTCGGCGCTCTTCCAGTGCCTCCTCGGCGAGATGCCCGAGGACGTGTCGCGCCTGTGGCTCACAGCCTCGGGCGGACCGTTCCGGGGCATGGGGCGCGCGGAGCTCGAGCGGGTGAGCGCCGACCAGGCGCTGCGCCACCCTCGCTGGACGATGGGACCCAAGATCACGGTGGACTCGGCGACACTGATGAACAAGGGGCTGGAGGCCATCGAGGCCCACCACCTCTTCGGGCTGCCCTACGACCGTGTCCGGATCGTGGTCCACCCGCAGTCGATGGTCCACTCGATGGTCGAGTTCGCCGACGCCTCGGTCAAGGCGCACCTCGGACCCACCGACATGCGGATCCCGATACAGTACGCGCTGAGCCACCCCGGCCGGTGGGAGGCGCCGGTCGCGCCGGTCCGGTTCGAGGCAGCCGGCACGCTGGGCTTCGAGGAGCCGGACGCGGAGACCTTCCGCTGCCTGGCTCTGGCGTTGGAGGCGGGCCGCGCGGGAGGGACGATGCCGGCTGTGATGAACGCCGCCAACGAGGTCGCCGTGGCGGCGTTCCTCGCAGGAGCGTGCCCGATCACCGACATCGACCGCACCGTGGAGCGGGTCATGGGCGAGCACTCGCCCGAGCCGCTGCGCTCCATCGAGCAGGTCGAGGCCGCCGACGGCTGGGCGCGCCGCGCGGCACGCGAGGCGCTCGGGCTGCCGTAGCGCCGCACGCGTCCCTTCCCGCTCGAACGACAGCGGAGCGGGCCCCTGGAAGGCGCTTCAAGCGCTGGTCCGTGGTTTGCTCGATGTCAGCGGCGCCGCCGCCGCGGGCATAAGCCCTTTCGGCTACGGGAGGACCCGGCGCCGAACGACCGAGACGACTCCCGGCGGCTGGCCGGGTGAGAGGGGTACGCGCGTGTCGCTGGGACTTCCGGTCGCCGACGCGGTGATCTGGGGTGTCATCACGTTCTCGCTGCTGGTGGTGCTCCACGAGGGCGGCCACTTCCTCGCCGCCCGGGCCTTCGGCGTGAAGGTCCACGAGTTCATGATCGGGTTGCCCGGCCCCGCGATCCGGTTCCGGGGGCGCAAGACCACGTTCGGCGTCACGGCCGTCCCGCTGGGCGGATACGTCCGCATAGCGGGGATGGAGCCCGGCCCGGAGGATCCGCTCCTGGCACGGGCGCTGGGAGCGGCGGTGACCTCCGAGCGCGTCGACGCCCGCTCGCTCGCATCGGCGATCGCCGTGGAGGAGACGCACGCGGCCAGGCTCCTCGTCACTCTCCAGGACTACGCGGCACTCGAAGCGGCGCCGGACGACAAGGTCTCCTACCTGCCGGTCGCCCGCCTCGAGGCGGGCGAGTCCGCCGACGAGCTCCTCGCCCGCCTCCGGTCCGAGACCTACCGAGGCAAGAAGACCTGGCAGCGCGTGACCATCCTTTCCATGGGCGTCGTCGTCAACCTCGTGACCGCCGTGCTGGTCTTCACCGCCGTGCTGTCGGTCTTCGGGTACTTCGAGCTGTCCTTGAAGCTGGACTCCGTCGTGCCCGGCTCCGGCGCCGAGGCCGCGGGCCTGGAAGCCGGCGACGAGATCGTCGCCGTCGAGGACGAGCGCGTCCGCACGTTCCAGGACCTCGTGATGCGCGTCGGGGGCTGGGAGCCCGGGGGGATCGTGACGGTGGAGTTCGTGCGGGACGGCCGGCCCATGCAGGCCGAGGTCACGCTCGGTGAGGGCGACCAGGGACAGCCGCTGCTGGGCGTGCAGCCCTCGCTCGTGAAGCGGGAGTTCGGGCTGGGCGGCGCGTTCGTCGAGAGCCTGCGGTTCGTGGGGCTGGTCTTCCGGGCCATCGCGGGGTTCTTCAACCCCGAGACGTTCCGGGCCTCGCTGCAAGGCGCGAGCAGCGTGGTGGGGGCGAGCGTCATCGTCGCCGAGGCCGCCAGGACCGGCCCGATCGACTACGCGTGGATAGTCGCGCTGCTCTCGCTCTCGCTGGGCGCGCTGAACCTCGTGCCGATACCGCCACTGGACGGCGGCAAGATCGCCGTCGAGGCCGTCGAGCGTGTCATCGGGCACCCCCTGCGCCGCGAGGTCTCCTTCGGGCTGAGCATAGCCGGGGCGATGCTGCTGTTCTCGCTGATCGGCTACCTGGTGTACGCTGACGTCCTCCGGCTCGCCAACGGCTAGGCGAGGACCGGCGCCGGGCGGCGCCGCTCGCCCCGCTGCGCCCCGTCGCATCCCCGGAGAGGAGGTCCCAGGCTTGCGCGATCGCCGCGAGAGCCGGCCGGTGATGGTCGGCGACGTCCCGATAGGGGGGATGACGCCCATCGCCGTCCAGTCCATGACGAACACCGACACGCGCGACGCCGAGGCCACGCTCGCCCAGATCGGCAGGCTGGCGGACGCCGGGTGCGAGATCGTCCGCGTGGCCGTCCCGCACGCCGACGCGCTTCCCGGCTTCGCGCGCGTCTGCGCTCGCTCCCCGCTGCCGGTCGTGGCCGACGTGCATTTCGACCACCGCCTCGCGATGGAGGCGTGCCGCCTCGGCGCGGCCAAGCTGCGCGTCAACCCCGGCAACATCGGAGCGGCCGCGCGGGTCGACGCGGTGATCGAGGCGGCCGGCGAGGCGGGCGTCCCGATCAGGATCGGCGTCAACGCGGGCTCGCTGGCCGAGGAGTACCGCGACCGCGACTGGCCGCTCGCCGAGAAGCTGGTGGCCAGCGCGGTGGCCTTCTGCGGACACTTCGAGGAGCGCGGCTTCACCGACATCGTGGTCTCGGCGAAGGCCTCCTCGGTGGTCACGACCGTCGACGCGTACCGGAGCCTGGCCGAGGAGGTGCCCTACGCGATCCACCTCGGCGTCACCGAAGCCGGGACCTCCGTCGCGGGGACGGTCAAGTCCTCCGTCGGCCTGGGGGTGCTGCTCGCCGAGGGCATCGGTGACACGCTCCGCGTCTCGCTGACCGCCGATCCCGTCGACGAGGTCCTGGTGGCCTGGGAGATCCTCGGCGCTCTCGACATCCGCCGCAACGCGCCGGAGCTCGTGAGCTGCCCGACGTGCGGGCGCTGCGAGGTCGACCTGATACCCATAGCCGAGGAGGTCTCGCGCAGGCTCCGTGACGTCCGCACGCCCCTCAAGGTGGCGGTGATGGGCTGCGTGGTGAACGGCCCCGGCGAGGCGCGCGACGCGGACGTCGGAGTGGCCGCCGGCGCGGGCGTCGGACTCGTGTTCGCCAAGGGCGAGCCGGTACGCAAGGTACCCGAGGCCGAGATCGTCGACGCGCTCATGGAAGAGGTCCGCCGCCTCGGGGAGGGGTGCCTCACCTAGCGCGCCCTTCGAGCGCCATGCGCTCTGCTATGCTTGCCGTTGGCGCCGCCGCTCACGAGCCTCGCGGTGCCGCGTCCGGTGTCCGTGACCACGGGAGGCGACGGGAGGCTGCGATGTCAGAGGACAGGGTGCGTGTGGCGATCGTAGGGTGCGGCCGCGAGGGCAGCGCGTTGCTCGTCGACTTCGCCACGCGTCCGTTCATCGACGTCATGGCCGTGTGCGACCGCGACCCGGACAGCCCGGGAGCGAAGAAGGCCGCCCAGTTCGGCATCCCGTTCGTGACACGGCTGGACGACCTCGTCGCCCGGTCCTCCGAGCACGACCTGATCATCGAGGTGACGGGGAACCCGGACGTCAAGCCACACCTGAAGAAAGCGCTGCTGGAGCAGGGCAACGACACGACGATCATCGTGCACGACCTCGTGGCGCGGCTCATCCTGAGCCTCGCCGCCGATGCGCACACCCTCGTCCCGACGATGCACCCGACGGACGTCGGGATCGGCGTCAGGATCGACGAGTGGAGCGAGCTCGGCCCCTGCGAGATCGAGGACGACGACGCCGACGCGGCGGGATGATCGCGGCGGGATCGAAGGCCAGCGCGAACGGGAGACCCATGAGAGTCGCTCTCAGGATGAGCGGGCTGTACGCGCCCACCCTCAAGGAGGTACCCGCCGAGGCGGAGATCGCGAGCCACCGGCTGCTGCTCCGAGCCGGCATGATGCGGAAGGCGGCCGGCGGGATCTACACGTTCCTGCCGCTGGGGCTGCGCGCGCTGCGCAAGGTGGAGCGTATCGTGCGCGAGGAGATGGATGCCGTCGGGAGCCAGGAGATGCTCATGCCGGCGGTCCAGCCCGCCGAGCTGTGGCGGGAGTCCGGCCGCTGGGACCTGTACGGGCCGGAGCTGATGCGCCTGACCGACCGCCACGGGCGCGACTTCGCCCTGGGGCCCACGCACGAGGAGCTCATCACCGCGCTCGTCCGCCACGAGCTGCGCTCCTACCGGGACCTGCCGGTCTCGCTCTATCAGATCCAGGTCAAGTTCCGCGACGAGGTCCGGCCGCGCTTCGGGCTGCTCCGCGGACGCGAGTTCATCATGAAGGACGCGTACTCCTTCCACGCCGACCAGGACTCGCTGCAGGAGCACTACGAGGCGATGAGCCGCGCCTACGGCCGCATCTGCGAGCGCCTCGGGCTTCGTTACCGCCCCGTCGAAGCGGAGAGCGGCCAGATCGGCGGCAGCGTGACGACGGAGTTCATGGCGCTGGCGGACAGCGGAGAGGCGGCGCTGGTCTACTGCGAGGGCTGCGACTACGCAGCCAACGTGGAGGCCGCCTCGACCGTGATCCCGCGGTCGCCCTCGACATCGGAGCCGGTCGCGATGGAGCGCGTGCGCACGCCCGGCGCGGGCACCATCGCCGAGGTCGCGGAGTTCTTCGGGATCGGGCCCGCCGACGTGGTCAAGACCATGGCGGGCGTCGTCGACGACGAGGGGGAGGCGCGGCTCGTCTACTTCTGCCTGCCCGGCGACCGGGAGCTCAATCCCGTCAAGGCGGGACGAGCCGTCCCCGGCGTCCGCCTGCTGGCCGAGGAGGAGTTCGACGTCTTCGGCATCCCCAAAGGCTCCCTCGGACCAGCGGACCCGCCCGAAGCCACCCTGGTGGTCGCGGACCGGTCGCTGGAGGCCGACACGAGCTGGATCGTCGGGGCCAACGAGCGCGACGGCCATCTCAAGGGCGCCATGCCCGGGCGCGACTTCGCCGTGCATCGCTGGGAGGACCTCGTCGTGGCTCAGCCGGGGGATGCGTGCCCGCGTTGCGCCGGTACGCTCATGGGAGCCCGCGGCATCGAGGTCGGTCAGGTCTTCCAGCTCGGGACGAAGTACTCCGAGTCGATGGGCGCCACCTTCGCCGACGAGGACGGCACCGAGCGGCCGTTCGTGATGGGCTGCTACGGCGTCGGTGTCACGCGCTCCTTGGCCGCGGTGATCGAGCAGCACAACGACGACGCGGGGATATCCTGGCCGGTCTCGGTGGCGCCTCTGGAGGTCGCGGTCATCCCGCTGGGCGGCGGCGAACCGGCGGAGGCCGCCGAGCACGTCTGGACGGCGTTGGCCGACGCGGGGGTCGAGACCGTCATCGACGACCGCGACGAGCGCGCGGGGGTGAAGTTCGCCGACGCCGACCTCATCGGGTTCCCGTACCAGGTGGTCGTCGGGGCGCGCGGCCTCGCCGAGGGGGCGGTGGAGCTGAAGGAGCGAGCCGGCGGCGCACGTTCCACGCTCACGCTCGCCGAGGCAGCGGACCGCGTGGCGGACCTGGTCGGCGAGGCGCGCACGGCCTCCGTCTGACGCCGCGTCCGCGCTCGCCGCGGCCGGTCATCTCCCCTGGAAGCGGCTTTGACCAGGGCGCGGCATACTGCTAGAATCACTCGACCGAACAGGTCGGAAGAAGCGTTCCTGCGAGAAGTGGGCTTGCTCCCGCTTCTTTTGTTCTGGGCACGCAAGACGTGGTGAAGGGAGGCCGGAGATGGCGCAGGACCTGGCGGGACGGCTCGCCGAGACGCTCGACGCGCTCGCCGGCCGCCACGGATACGAGCTCGTCGCCGTCGAGGCCGCAGGCGGCGGCGCGGGCGGCGGACCGGTCGTGCGCGTGTTCCTGGACAGGGAAGGCGGGATCGACCTCGACGCGATAGCCGAGGCGAACCGCTGGGTCGCGCCGGCCGTCGACGAGGTGCTGCCCGGAGCGTACACGCTGGAGATCTCCTCACCGGGCATCGACCGTCCGCTGGTCAAGCCGGCGGACTTCGAGCGCTTCGCCGGGAAGGTGGCCGCGGTCAAGACCGCGCGCCCGATCGAGGGGCGCGCGAACTTCACCGGCACGCTGCTGGGGATGGACGGCGGAGACGTGCTGCTCGAGATCGACGGGACGACGTACCGCCTGCCGCATTCGGCCATCGCGAAGGCGCGGCTGAAGGCGGAGATCGATTTCGGTGAGGAAGGAGCGGGGTGCCGATGAGCTCGGAACTGATGGAGGCCCTCCGCCAGCTCGCACGGGAGAAGGGCATCGACGAGTACGAGATGCTCGACAAGCTCGAGAGCACGCTGGCGAGCACGTACAGACGCATGATGGACCTCGAGAACGAGACACGGGTGACGATCGACCGCGAGAGCGGCCGCATCCACGTCTACGAGCTCGTGCCCGTGGGTGGCACCGAGGAGGAGCCGGTCACCGAGGACCGCGACATCACGCCTGCCGACGTGTCGCGGATAGCGGCGCAGGCGGCCAAGCAGGTGATCATGCAGTCGATCCGCGAGGCCGAGCGCGAGAAGATCTACGAGGAGTACGCGGACCGGGTGGGCGAGTCGGTCACCGGCACCGTCCAGCAGTCGGACTCCCGCTACACGCTCATCAAGCTGCGCGAGGGCGTCGAGGCCCTCCTGCCGCCGTCCGAGCAGCCTCACAGCGAGCGCTACGACCACAACCAGCGCATCAAGGCCTACATAACCGAGGTCCGCAAGACTTCCACGGAGCCCGCCATCGTCGTCTCGCGCACACACCCCGGGCTCATCCGCCGGCTCTTCGAGCTCGAGGTGCCCGAGATCTACGACGGCGTCGTGGAGATCAAGAGCGTCGCTCGCGAGCCCGGCCTGCGCTCCAAGGTCGCGGTCGCGAGCCGCGAGCCGGGGCTGGACCCGGTGGGCGCTTGCGTGGGGCCGAAGGGCAGCCGTGTGCGCATGATCGTGAGCGAGCTGCGTGGCGAGCGCATCGACGTGGTCCCCCACAACGAGGACCCGGCCACCTACGTGGGCAACGCCCTCTCGCCGGCGAAGGTCTCCTCCGTGCTCGTGGACGATGACACCCACACGGCCACCGTCATCGTCCCCGACGACCAGCTCAGCCTCGCCATCGGCAAGGAGGGGCAGAACGCCCGCCTCGCCGCGAAGCTCACCGGCTGGAGGATCGACATCAAGAGCGCGAGCCAGGCCATCGATGCCGGCATCGCCGCGGTGCAGGCGGAGAAGGGCGCCCAGGCGGAGTTCGACGGCCGTTGCGTGGCCGTCACGTCCTCGGGCATCCGCTGCCGCAACCAGGCCAGGCCGGGCAGCGTGTACTGCGGCGTGCATACGAAGGAGGACTCCGAGTAGATGCCCAAGGCGCGCAAGACGCCGACGCGGACCTGCGTGGGGTGCCGCGAGCCCGACGACAAGCGCGAGCTCGTGCGCTTCGTCCGTACTCCCGAGGGCGACGTGGAGCTCGACCCGACGGGCAAGGCCAACGGACGGGGCGCGTACGTGTGCGCGCGGATGGAGTGCTTCGAGGCCGCGGTGAGGCGCGGCCGGCTGGCGTCGGCACTCAGGGTCAACCTCACTGAAGAGGACG
This sequence comes from Coriobacteriia bacterium, assembly GCA_014859305.1. Lineage (NCBI taxonomy): Bacteria > Bacillati > Actinomycetota > Coriobacteriia > Coriobacteriia bacterium. The sequence continues at coordinate 8,616 of JACUUM010000031.1, read as the reverse complement.
TGGACAGGCTGAGACGAGATCTCGAGGCGCTGCTCGGAGGCGGCCTCGACGCAAGGACGGTGACGCGATGCCCGCGATGAGAGTCCACGAGCTCGCCAAGGAGTTCGGCATGAGCTCGAAAGAGCTCCTCGACAGGCTCGCCGAGATGAGGATCCCGGCGAAGAACCACGCATCCACCCTGGTGGAGGCGTACGTCGACAAGATCCGCAAGGCGCTGGGGCCCGAGATCGCCGAACGGCAGGCCACCATGGAAGCCGAGCGCGCGCGCAAGGAGGCCGAGGAGACGGCCCGGCGCGAGGCCGAGGAGGCGGCCCGGCGCGAGGCCGAGGAGCGCCTGCGGGCCGAGGAGGAGGAGACCCGGCGCGCCGAGGACGAGGAGCGAGCCAGGCGCGAGGCCGAGGAGCGAGCCAGGCGCGAGACCGAGGAGGCCGCCGAGGCCGCTCGGCGCGAGGCCGAGGAGCGCCTGCGGGCCGAGGAGGAGGCACGCCTCGCGCGCGAGGCCGAGGAGGCCGCCCGCCTCGAGAAGGAGGAGGAGGAGCGCTACCGCCGGATGGCCCGCGAGGCCGAGGCCGCGGCTGCCGCGACGGCCCCCGTCGTCCCGCGTGAACGGATCCTCGCCGAGGCCGCCAAGGCCGCCGCCGTCCAGCAGCCGCAGGCCCGCCGCGGCAAGAAGGGCAGGAAGGCCCGGCAGGCCGAGGCGCCCGCCGAGGCGCCCGCCGAGGCCGCCGCCGAGGCGCCCGCCGAGCCGGTCGCCGTCAACGAGGGCGTGACGGTGGGCGAGTTCGCGGACGCGCTGGGCGTGCCGCACAACGAGATCATCAAGCGCCTGATGCTCCTGGGCGCCCCGTTGACGGTGAACCAGGCGATGTCCCGCGAGGCGATCGAGGTCATCGCCGAAGACATGGGCCGGCCGGTCACCGTCCTAGCGCCCGAGGAGGAGATCGCCGAGGTCTACGAGGACCGGCCGGAGGACCTCGTCACCAAGGCGCCGGTCGTCACCGTCATGGGCCACGTCGACCACGGCAAGACGTCGCTCCTCGACGCGATCCGGTCCACGGGGGTGGCGGCCACCGAGGCCGGCGGCATCACGCAGCACATCGGCGCGTCGGTCGTGCAGAAGAACGACCGGCAGATCACCTTCATCGACACGCCCGGACACGAGGCCTTCACCGCCATGAGGGCACGCGGCGCGAAGGTCACCGACGTCGCCGTGCTCGTGGTCGCAGCGGACGACGGCGTCATGCCGCAGACGGTGGAGGCGATAGACCACGCCAAGGCGGCCGGTGTCCCCATCGTGGTGGCCGTGAACAAGATCGACAAGGAGAACGCGAACCCCGACCGGGTCCGCCAGGAGCTGGTCGAGCACGAGGTCGTCCCCGAGGAGTGGGGAGGCACCAACACGTTTGTGGACGTCTCGGCGAAGAAGAACCTCCACATAGAGGACCTCCTCGAGATGATCCTGCTCACGGCGGACATGCAGGAGCTCCAGGCGAACCCGAGTGCGTCGGCCTCCGGCGTGGTGATCGAGGCGAAGCTCGACCGCGGGCGAGGACCGGTCGCCACGGTGCTCGTGCAGCGCGGCACGCTGCGCGTCGGAGACGCATTGGTCGCCGGCACCAGCCACGGGCGTGTCCGGGCGCTGGTCAACCCGCTGGGCGAGATGGTCGAGACCGCACGTCCCGCGGACCCCGTCGAGGTCCTCGGTCTGTCCTCGGTGCCGGCCGCGGGAGACGAGTTCAAGGTCATGCACGACGAGCGCGCCGCGCGCCAGCTCGCCGAGGAGCGGGCGCTGAAGAAGCGCCTCCTCGCACAGGAGAAGAAGACGCACGTCACGCTCGACGACCTGTTCGCGCGCATCCAGGAGGGCGAGCTCAAGGACCTGAACCTCATCGTGAAGGCCGACGTACAAGGCTCGATCGAGGCGCTGAAGGACGCGCTGAACAAGATGGACCAGACCGAGGTCCGCATCAACGTCATCCACTCCGGCGTGGGCGCGGTCACCGAGACCGACGTCATGCTCGCGGACGCGTCCGACGCCATCGTCATCGGCTTCAACGTGCGCCCGGAACCCAAGGCCCGCGCGCTGGCCGAGGAGGAGAGCGTGGACATCCGCCTGTACCGCGTCATCTACCAGGCGATCGAGGAGATCAACGCCGCCCGCGTCGGCATGCTCGCCCCCACGATCGAGGAGCGGGACACCGCCCGCATCGAGATCCGGGAGCTGTTCCGCGTGCCCAAGCAGGGTGTCGTCGCGGGCTGCTACGTCCAGGAGGGCGAGGTGCACCGGGACGATCAGGTGCGTGTCGTGCGCGACGGAGCGGTGGTCTTCGAGGGCCGTATGGCCTCGCTCCGCCGCTTCAAGGATGACGTCAAGTCCGTCAAGGCCGGCTACGAGTGCGGTATAGGCATCGAGGGCTTCCAGGACATCAAGGAAGGCGACGTCATAGAGGCCTTCAAGACGGTCGAGGTGGCCCGAGAGGCGTAGGGACTCCGGCGAGTCCGACACAACCGCGCCTCGGGAGCGAGGGCTCGTGACGACCGGACGCATGCGCAAGGTGAACGAGACGGTCAAGGAGGCGCTCGCCGACACGCTCGTCGACGAGGTCTCCGATCCGCGCGTGGAGCTCGTCACGGTCACGGGCGTCGAGGTCAGCCCCGACCTCCGCCACGCGACGGTGTTCGTCATCGCGCACGGTGACGAGGAGCGCTACCAGGCCGCGCTCGAAGGGTTGCGGTCGGCGTCGGGCCGTATCCGGAGCGGCCTCGGCCGGCGCGTGCGGATGAAGTACCTTCCCGAGCTGCAGTTCCGAATCGACCAGAGCGTGGACGAGGGGATGCGCATCGCCGAGGCGCTCAAACACGCCCCGCCGCGTGCGGAGGAGCCGGACGAGGAGGCCGAGTGATCGCGGAGAGCGACCTCACGGCCGCCGCGGCGCTGCTCAGGGGAGCGCCCTCGGTGGTATGCGCGTCGCACGTACGGCCCGACGGCGACGCGGTCGGATCCGTGCTGGCTCTCGTCCATGCCCTGCGCGAGACCCGCACGGCTGCCGTTCCCACGCTGGCCGACGAGCGTCCCGCCCCCGCCACGTACGCGTTCCTGCCCGGGTTCGAGGGCTACATCCCCGCGGCGGACCTGGACCCCCCCGCGGTCTTCGTCTCCCTGGACGCGCCGAACCTCGACCGCCTCGGCGTGGCGGAGCGGCTCGCCGCAGGAGCGGACGCGAGACTGGTCATCGACCACCATCCGGACAACCGCCGCTTCGGCACGGTGAACCTCGTCGACGCGGACGCACCCGCGTCGGCCTGCATCGTATGGAGGCTGCTGCCGCACCTCGGGGTGAAGCCGAACCCGGACATCGCCACCTGCCTGTACACGGCGCTGCTCACGGACACCGGCCGCTTCGCTTACGGCAACACAACGCCTGCCGCCTTCCGCGCGGCGGCGGAGATGCTGGAGATCGGCGTGGACGCCGCCTGGGTCGCGCGCAACGTGTACGAGAGCCGCTCCCCCGGTGCGCTGACCATCACCGGACGCGCGCTCGACCGGCTCACGGTGACGAACCGCGGCCACGTGGCGTACTCCTGGATCGACGACCGCGACTTCTCCGAGACCGGCGCACTGCCCGAGGAGACCGAGCACCTCGTGGACATGCTGCGCATGCTCGGCGGTGTGGACGTGGTCGTGTTCGTCCGCGACCGCGGCGGCGAGCTGCGCGTGAACCTGAGGGCCAAACGGGGCTTCGACGTGGGTTCCGTTGCGCGTACCTTCGGCGGCGGCGGACACACCGCCGCCGCGGGGCTCACCTACCGCAACGGCGACCTGCGGACGTTCCTCGGCAGGGTCCTGCCGATGCTGCCCGGCGGCGAGGCGGCGTGAGCAAGCGCGGCGCGACTTCGCTGTGCGGCATCCTGCCCCTGGACAAACCGTTAGGGATGACGAGCCACGACGTCGTCAACGTGGTACGCCGCGCGACCGGCGAGAGGCGGGTGGGCCATGCGGGCACGCTCGACCCGCTCGCCACCGGACTGCTCGTGGTCCTCGTGGGCCCGATGACGCGGCTCGCGCGCTTCTTCACGGACCACCCCAAGACGTACCACGCCGCGATCGCCTTCGGCTCCGAGACCGACACCGACGACGCCGAGGGCGAGGTCGTGCGGACCGCGGAGGTCCCCGCGGCGCTGGCCGACGAGACCGAGGCGCGCCGCGCGCTGGCAGGCCTCATCGGCCCGCAGGAGCAGACGCCGCCGGCGTACTCGGCCGTCAGGCTCGCCGGCCGCAGGGCCTACGAGATCGCGCGCCGGGGCGGCGAGGCGCGCCTCCGCCCGCGGTCCGTCGAGGTGTACGAGGCCGAGCTGCTGGGCGTCGAGCCCGGACCGCCGCTGGTCTGGCACGCGGAGCTCACCGTCACGAGCGGCACCTACGTGCGCGCGCTCGCCCGCGACCTGGGGAGGCGGACGGGCACGGCGGCTCACCTCGGCGGGCTGGTGCGCACCGCCAGCGGCGGCCTGGGGCTGGCCGGCGCGCTCACCCTGGAGGACGTCGCCCAGGCGGGGCGGGCCGGCAGGGTCGCCGAGCTCTTCGCGGACCCGGTGGTCTCCCTCGGCCTGCCGGCGGTCTCCGTCGACGCTCGCGCGGCCGCACGGGTCGCGGCGGGAGCATCACTGGACGCTGATGCGCTACGCTGCTCCGAGACGGACGTTCCCGACGGCGGGTACGCCGCGATCGTGGCCGAAGCGCACCTGGTCGCCGTCCACCGGCGCCAGGGCGACACGCTGTCACCGGCGGTGGTGCTGCCCTCGCCGGCGAGCGCCCCGGAGGCCGCGGCCTCCTGCGGCCACGGCAAGAAGGGACGGGCGTGAGCGCGATCGTTCGCTACTGGGACCCTGAGATGCCCTCGCTCGGCCCGGCCGTGACCTGCATCGGGGTCTTCGACGGGGTGCACGTCGGGCACCAGGCGCTCATCCGCGCCACCGTCTCGGCCGCGGAGCTCGCCGGCGCCCGGCCCGTGGCCGTGACATTCGACCGGGACCCTGACCAGGTCCTCACCCCCGAGTCAGCGGCGCCTCAGCTGCTCCCCGTGGACGACAAGCTGGCGTTCATCGCCGACCTCGGTGCACGCACCGTGCTGGTGGTCCCCTTCGACGAGTACGTGTCCCGGATGACCCCCGAGCGGTTCCTCGCGCGCGTGGTGCTCGCTTCGATGGAGCCTCTCACCGTCATGGTCGGGGAGGACTTCCGTTTCGGCCACCGGGCGCGCGGCGACCTCCAGACACTGCGGCTCTTCGGGCAGTCGCACCGCTTCGAGGTCGTCGGCCACGAGCTCGTCCGCGTCGGCGGCGAGCCGGTCACGTCCACTCGCATACGGAACCTCGTCGCCGAGGGCGACGTGTCCCAGGCCCGCCGCCTCCTCGGCAGGCCGCACCGCGTCCGGGGCGTCGTAGAGCACGGTCGCGGCGACGGCTCGTCGCGCCTGGGGACCCCGACGGCGAACCTCCGGCCGGTCGAGCACGCGGCCCTGCCCGCCGAAGGCGTCTACGCCGGCAGGGTCAGGCTGGAGGACCGCACGTACGCCGCGGGGATCTCCGTCGGGCATCCGCCGACGTTCCCGGACTCCCGCCACGTGCTCGAGGCGGCGCTCGTCGGCTTCTCCGGCGGGCTGTACGGCCGGACGCTCACTCTCGAGTTCCTCGAGCGCCTCCGGGACTTGCACGCCTTCGAGGCGGAGGCGGACCTCGCCGACGCCCTGCGCGACGACCTCGAGCGGGCGGGCGAGGTCGCCGAGGAGGGGGAGGGACCGGACTGACGCGTCCCAGCGGCGCGCGGCCGCGGACCTCGTCGGCCGGCCCTCGCTCGGCCTCGCCCGATGGCGGTCACGCCGCTCCGTGCTATACTCCACGGGTTGCCCCTACCCCGGGCTTGGACCTTCGCTCCTCACCAGCGGGGTTCTCGGCGCGGGGCGAATGCGAGAGGAACGGTGAGACTGATGCCTCTGTCCAAGGACACGAAGGCGAGCATCATCGGCGAGCACGCCATGCGCGACGGCGACACGGGCTCGCCCGAGGTCCAGATCGCGCTGCTCTCCAAGCGGATCGGCGACCTGACCGAGCACCTGCGCATGCACAAGCAGGACCACCACACCCGGCGCGGCCTGCTGAAGCTCGTCGGCCAGCGGCGCCGGCTGCTCAACTACCTCAAGAAGAGCGACATCGACCGGTACAGGACGATCGTCGCCAAACTCGGCATCCGCGGATAGCCGATACGGGAATGCTACGAGGCGGGAGCTCACGGCTCCCGCCTTGCCGCATGTGGGCGTCCGCGTTCACGCGAGCACGGCGCCCCGGGAGGGCTGCGGAGTGACCGCGGCCGACGAGAAGTCCCGCTGGGGCGGGACGCGAAACGCGCCGAGGAGGGCCCTCGGCGGGAAGAGGACGGGATGGAGAAGGTAACCGAACGCTTCGAGCTGTACGGGAAGACCTACACGCTGGAGACCGGCGAGCTGGCCAAGCAGGCCGGCGGGGCGGTCGTCGTCAGGCAGGGCGACACGATGGTGCTCGTCACGGCCACCGCCTCGCGCGAGCCCAAGGACCTCGATTTCTTCCCGCTCACCGTGGATTTCGAGGAGCGGATGTACGCTGCCGGCAAGTTGCCCGGCGGCTTCATCAAGCGCGAGGCGCGGCCATCCGAGAAGGCGATACTGACCGCGAGGATGATCGACCGGCCGCTGCGCTCCGCGTTCTCCGAGGGCTTCCGCAACGACGTGCAGGTGATCGCCACCGTCCTCTCGGCCGACCAGGTGCACCAGCCGGACATCATCAGCGTCACCGGCGCCTCGGCCGCGGTCATGGCCGCCGGCATCCCGTTCGAGGGGCCGCTCGCCGGCGTGCGGGTCGCGAGAGTCGGGGGCGAGTTCCTCGTCAACCCCACGTTCGCGGAGAGCGACGGCAGCGACCTGGACCTCGTCGTGGCCGGCTCCCGCGACGCGGTCTTCATGATCGAGGCGGGAGCCGCGGAGGTCTCCGAGGAGGACATGCTCGACGCGCTCGCGTTCGCGATGGAGGCCATCTCGGCGTTCTGCGAAGCACAGGAGCGCCTGCTGGCACGCCTGGACATCCAGCCCATGCAGGTCAAGATGGCTGGGGTCGACGAGGAGCTTCGCCGCCGGGTCTTCGAGGCCGCCTCCGACCGCATGCGCGCCGCGCTGCACAACCCGGACAAGCACGCCCGTATGGACGCCGTGACGCAGGTGAAGAAGGAGATCACCGACTCCTTCGCCGAAGAGGAGCTCCTGGCGTACGGCCGCGACGTCAAGACTCTCCTCAAGGAGCTCGAGAAGCGGACGATGCGGCGGATGGTGCTGGAGGAGGGCGAGCGGGCCGACGGCCGCAAGGTCGACGAGGTGCGTGCGACCACGGCCGAGGTCGGCTACATCCCCCGCGCCCACGGCTCGGGGCTGTTCACCAGGGGCCAGACGCAGGTGCTCTCCGCGCTCACGCTGGGGATGCTGTCCGAGTGGCAGCGCATCGACACGATCGACGTGGCCGAGGGCAAGCGCTACCTGCACCACTACAACTTCCCGCCGTTCTCCACGGGCGAGACCGGCTTCATGCGCGGCCCGAAGCGCCGGGAGATCGGGCACGGGGCCCTCGCGGAGCGCGCGCTCCTGCCGGTGATCCCGGCCGAGGAGGAGTTCCCGTACACCATCCGGATCGTGTCCGAGGTGCTGGAGAGCAACGGCTCCTCGTCGATGGGCTCGGTCTGCGGCTCGACGCTGGCGCTGATGGACGCCGGCGTGCCGATCTCCTCCCCGGTCTCCGGCGTGGCGATGGGCCTCATCAAGGAGGGCGACCAGGTGGCCGTGCTCACCGACATCCAGGGCCTCGAGGACTTCCTCGGCGATATGGACTTCAAGGTGGCGGGCACGCCGTCCGGGATCACCGCCCTGCAGATGGACAACAAGGCCAAGGGTCTCTCGATCGGGATCCTCCGCCAGGCCCTCACCCAGGCCAAGACCGGGCGGGCCTGGATACTCGAGCGCATGCTCGAGGCGATCTCCGCGCCGCGCGACAGCCTCTCCGAGTTCGCGCCGACGATCCTGACGCTGAAGATCCCGACCGACAAGATCCGCGACGTGATCGGCCCGGGCGGAAAGATCATCCGCGGGATCATCGAGGCCACCGGGGCCGACATCGACGTGGAGGACGACGGCACGGTCTTCATCGCGGCCCGGGACCAGGGCGGCGAGGAGGCGGCGCGTCGCATCAGGATGATCGTGAAGGAACCCGAGATAGGCGAGAAGTACAGGGGCCGCGTCGTCTCCGTCCAGAGCTTCGGGGCGTTCGTCGAGCTCATCCCGGGCAAGGACGGGCTGCTGCACATCTCCCGCGTGGCCCAGGGCCGCATCGACAAGGTCGAGGACGTGCTCAACGTGGGCGACGAGGTGGAGGTCGAGATCATCGACGTGGACGAGCGGGGCAAGGTCAGCCTCGACCGCCTCGACAAGCCGCCGGCGCCCCCGTCCGCCGGCGGCGGCGAGCGCCGCGAGGGCGGCCGCCCGCAGGGCGGCGGTCCGCGCCGCGAGGGCGGCCCGCGAGAGGGCGGCCCGCGAGAGGGCGGCG
>JACUUM010000030.1 GCA_014859305.1 Coriobacteriia bacterium | reverse complement strand
CAGGAGCAGCCCGGGCTTGAGAGTGGAGAAGGTCAGCGTCCGCACGGCAGCGATGGCCGGGCCGTCGGCCGCTCCCGTGTCGCTGTCTACCCCGGACGGCACGTCCACGGCGAGGACGGGCCTGCCTGAGGCGCCGGCTGCCCGGATCGCCGAGGCGAAGGGCTCCCGGGCGCCGCCGCGGAAACCGAAGCCGAACAGCGCGTCGACGACGAGCGACGCGTCCGCCAGGATCCCCTCGGCCCCGTCCAAGCCCTCGCGCCAGGCCACACCCCGAGACAGAGCGCGCGAGGCGGCGTCGGCGGCCGGGGAGCGCAAGGGCAGCCCTCCGGGCGCGATGACGGCCACGTCACGGCCCTCGGCCCGCAGGGCGTCGGCGGCCACCCAACCGTCGCCGCCGTTGTTGCCTGTTCCCGCGAGCACGACGACACGGCCTCGCCCCGCCATGGACTCCGCATGTCGCGCCACGGCCGCACCGGCGCGCTCCATCAGCTCCGCCAGGGAGGCACCGCTCTCGGCGACCGCACGCTCCTCGGCTCGACGCATCCGTTCGGCAGACAGCGCGTATCGCACCGTCACCCCTCTCTCGGGCGGGCCGTCATCCGGCGGCCGTCCCGCCGCCCGCACCCTCCGAGGCTTCGTCGGCGGCCGGGGAGCCGACCTCATCGAGCATCGCTCGGGCCTCCCTGAAGGAGGACGCCAGCGCCGCAAGCGGGTCCTCGGGGCCATCCTCGGGCGCCACACGGTGAGCCTCGGTCAACGCTACCGCCGAGGCGACCGCGTTGCTATGCGTGAACGAGAGCGACAGGTGCATCTCGAGGACGCGGAGCTCCTCGGCGACCTCGGCGGCGCGCCCGGAGAGCCGCGGGGCGGGGCGCCCGCGGTCGTCGCGCACCACCTCTACGTCAGTGAAGCGCATGCCCGAGAAACCCGTGCCCAGCGCCTTGAGGACCGCCTCCTTGGCAGCGAAGCGCATGGCGTAGTGGACCTCGGGGCGCGTGCGGGAGTCGCAGTAGGCGCGCTCCTCGGCGGAGAAGAGGCGTTCGCGCAGGCGCGGGCGCCGCTCCAGTGCCTCGCGCATCCGCGCTATCTCGACGATGTCCACGCCCAGGCCCGAGATCACGCGCTCACTCCACCGTCACCGACTTGGCCAGGTTGCGCGGCTGATCGACGTCGCAGCCTCGCAGCTTCGCGATGTGGTACGCGAGCAGCTGCAGCGGCACGACCGCCGGGATGGCCGACATCTCCTCGGAGGTGCGAGGGACGAAGAGCACGTGCTCGGCGTGTCGGCGGATCTCCTCGTCGCCCTCGCTCGCCACGGCGATCACCGACGCTCCTCGCGCGCGCACCTCCTGTATGTTGCTGACCACCTTCTCGTAGGTGTGTCCCTGGGTCGCCACCACCACGACCGACACGTCGTCGCTGATGAGCGCGATGGGCCCGTGCTTCATCTCACCCGCGGGGTAGGCCTCCGCGTGGATATAACTGATCTCCTTCAGCTTCAGGGCGCCCTCCATCGCGATCGGTACCCCGATGCCGCGGCCGAGGAAGAGCGAGGAGCAGCCGTCGGTGTAGGCGGCCGCGCAGCGCTGGATCGCCGAGGTGTCGGAGAGGATGGTCTCGAGCATACCGGGCACGGCCTGCAGGTCCCTCCAATGCCCGTCGATGACGGAGGCGGGCAGCGCGTCCCTGGTCTGAGCGAGCTTCAGCGCGAGCACGTACAGCGCCGCGATCTGAGCGGTGAACGTCTTGGTCGCCGCAACGCCGATCTCGGGGCCGGCGTGGGTGTAGATGCACCCGTCGGACTCCCGGGTCACCCGGCTGCCGACGACGTTGGTGATCGCGAGCATCTTCGCGCCGCGGTCGCGTGCCTCGCGCACGCCGGCCAGCGTGTCGGCCGTCTCACCGGACTGCGTTATCGCCACGACGAGGGTGTCGTCGCCGATGATCGGGTCGCTGTAGCGGAACTCGCTGGAGACGGCGACCTCCACCGGTACGCGCGCCCACGCCTCGATCAGGCTCTTGGCCACGACCGCGGCATGGTAGGAGGTCCCGCACGCGATCATGAAGACGCGGGCGATCCCCGCGATCTGCTCGTCGGTCATCTGCAGCTCGTCGAGACGAACGGTCCCGTCCTCGGCCATCCGCCCCAGCAGCGTCTCGCGCACCGCGCGGGGCTGCTCGTGTATCTCCTTCAGCATGAAGTCCTCGTAGCCGCCCTTCTCGGCGGCGGCGAGGTCCCACTCCACGTGCATGACCTCCGGGGCCACCTCGCCCCCCGCCCCGTCGGTGACGCGCACCCCCTCGCTGGTGACCTCGGCCACGTGCCCGTCGGCCAGCACCAGCACCTCGCGCGTGTACTCGAGCACGGCGGGTATGTCGCTGGCCACGATGTTCTCGCCCTCGTCCAGCCCGATGATCAGCGGGGAGTCGTTTCGCGCCGCCACGAGCTCCCCGGGGCGGTCGAGGTGCACGACGGCGAGCGCGTACGAGCCCTCCAGCCGCCCGATCGCACGGCGCAGCGCCTCGGCCAGGTCGCCGTCGTAGTAGCCCTCCACCAGGTGCGCCACCGTCTCGGTGTCCGTCTCGGAGCGCAGGGCGTGGCCCTGGCGCTCGAGTTCCGCGCGCAACTCGAGGAAGTTCTCGATGATGCCGTTGTGGACCACTGCTATCCGGCCCGAACAGTCCACGTGTGGATGCGCGTTCTCCTCGTTGGGCCGTCCGTGCGTGGCCCATCGCGTGTGGCCGACGCCGAGCGTGCCGTGGGGCGAACGGCCGTCGAGCGCGGCCTTCAGGTTCGCGAGCCTGCCCACCCGCCGCGTCACCCACAGCGACGAGTCCTCCACCACGGCTATGCCGGCGGAGTCGTAACCGCGGTACTCGAGCCTCGTCAGGCCCGAGAGGAGCACGCCGGCCGCCTCACGCGGGCCGACGTAGCCGACTATCCCACACATCGCAGACCTCCTGAGCAAAGGTCGCAGCGTTCATGACGAGAGGCGGCGCGGTGCGCCGCTGCTGCGGCTCGGGACGTCTGCCGCGACGAGCCGGTCCGGCGCCGCTTTGTCCCGGGGGTCGCCCCCCGGATTTGTCGGCACCGTCACGACCCCGGCTCGGGGCCGGAGGACCATCCGCCGAATCCTTCGATCGGTCCTCTCCTCGTCGACTGGGGCGGAGTCGTCCGTCTCCCAGTCCTGGCGCTTCACGTCTTCGTCCCGTCTCGGCGATCCGTCCGCCTCGTTCGCTGCCTCCTCTCGCCGCCGCCGCGGCAGTCCGGTCGCCTAGAGTCTAGCAGGCCACCCCCGGCGGCGCCCCGGCCGCCGGCACCGGCCCTAGCCGAGCTCCTCGCGGACGACCGCCGCGATCTCCTCGACGGCCTCCCGCGCCGCCTCCCCGTCGGCCGCCTCCGCCATGACCCGTACCACGGGCTCCGTCCCCGAGGCCCGTACCAGGACGCGCCCGTCATCGCCGAGGCGCTCCTCGGCGGCGCGCACCGCCTCGGCCACGGCGGCGGAGGCACCGAGCCGTCCTTTGTCCGCGACGATCACGTTCTCGAGGACCTGCGGGAACCGCGTCATGACCCGCGCGAGTTCGGACAGCGCCGCGCCGCTGGCGCGCATGACCGAGGCGAGCTGCAGCGCGGTGACGAGCCCGTCCCCTGTCGTGTTGTGCTCCATGAAGATCACGTGCCCCGACTGCTCCCCGCCCAGCACGGCCCCGGAGGCGCGCATGCCGTCGAGCACGTACCGGTCGCCGACGCGCGTCTTGACCAGAGTCACGCCCATACTCCGAAGAGCGACCTCGAGCCCCATGTTGCTCATCACGGTGGCCACCACTGTGTCTCGCGCCAGGCGGCCGCGCTCCTTGAGGTCCTTCGCGCAGATCGCCATGACGAGATCGCCGTCGACCTCTTCGCCGCGCTCGTCCACCGCGATCAGCCGGTCAGCGTCGCCGTCGTGGGCGATGCCGAGGTCGAAGCCGTCCTCGCGGACGAGTTCGGCGAGCGCTCGGATGTGCGTGGAGCCCGAGGCGCGGTTGATGTCCGTGCCGTCCCAGTCGCAGTTCAGCGCCGTCACCTCGGCGCCGAGGCGACGGAAGGCCTCGGGCGTACTGACCGAGGACGCCCCGTGGCCGCAGTCCACGGCCACCCTCAATCCGGCGAGGTCGGCTTGGAGCGAGGCGCACCCGTGCGAGACGTAGAGCTCCACGGCCTGGGCGAGGTGCTCGCAGGAGCCGAGGCCGGCACCGGTGGGCCTCTCCCAGTCGCGGTCCCTCACCACGAACTCGCCGATCTCGTCCTCCAGCTCGTCCGGGAGCTTGAAACCTTCGCGGCTGAAGAACTTGATGCCGTTGTACTCGGCGGGGTTGTGGGAGGCCGAGATGACGACGCCCCCGTCGGCTTCCAGGGTGCGCGTGACGTAGGCCACGCCGGGGGTGGGGATCACGCCGCACAGCAGCGCCTGCGCGCCCCCCGAGCAGATCCCGGCGACGAGCGCCGCTTCCAGCATGTCGCCGGAGCGCCGCGTGTCCTTCCCGACGACGATGCGGCCGCGCCCGTACTCGCCCAGGAAGTGTCCGGCCGCCTCTCCGAGCCTGAAGGCCAGCTCCGGGGAGAGGTCCGCGTTCGCGATGCCCCGGACGCCGTCGGTCCCGAAGAGTCCTGACATTGGATCGCTCCTCCTGTGCGCTCTTCCCCTGACGGAGGAAACGTACCAGTCTTCCTTACCCTGCGACGAGCGAGGGCTCCTCCGTTCCGAGACGGTAAGGAAGAGGCCCGCCGCGCGACGGGCCTCGGTCTCGGGTCCTTGCGGTCGCTCCCGCCGCTCCTAGCGCTTGGAGAACTGCGGGCGCTTGCGGGCCTTCTTCAGGCCGTACTTCTTCCGCTCGACCATCCGCGGGTCGCGGCGCAGCAGGCCCGCGCGCTTCAGCTCGGCGCGATAGTCCTCTCCGGCCTCCAACAGGGCGCGGGCGATGCCGTGACGAAGCGCGCCGGCCTGGGAGGACGGGCCGCTCCCGTGGATCTTGGCGACCACGTCGAAGTGCCCGGCCGTCTCGGTCACCTTGAAGGGCTGCTCCACGAACGTCTGCACGTGCGCCCGGCCGAAGTACTCCGAGAAGGGTCTGCCGTTGACGGTGACGACGCCGGAACCGGGGGTGAGACGGACGCGGGCCACGGCGGTCTTGCGGCGTCCGGTGCCGTAGTAGACGGCCTTGCTCTCTGCCATGCGCTAACCCTCCAGGGTGATCGGACGCGGCTTCTGCGCCTCGTGCGGGTGGTCGGGACCCGCGTAGACCTTGAGCTTCCTGGCCATCTGCCGGCCCAGGGTGTTCTTCGGCAGCATGCCCTTGACGGCGTGCTCGATGACGCGCTCGGGCCTGGTCGCCAGGAGCCGGGAGACCGGCACCTCCTTGAGGCCGCCGATGTAGCCGGAGTGGCGGTAGAGCTTCTTGCTCTCGAGCTTGTTGCCTGTGAGCCGGACCTTCGACGCGTTGACGACGATGACGAAGTCACCGGTGTCCACGTGCGGCGTGTAGGTCGGCTTGCGCTTGCCCTTCAGGATCTGCGCCACCTCGCTGGCAAGCCGGCCGAGGACCACGTCGGTCGCGTCGACCACGAGCCACTCGCGCTCGACCTCGCCGGGCTTGGCATGGTAGGTCTTCAACTCGTCCTCCAAACGTGCGCTCGCGCGCTCCGCCTTACGCGTCCGCATCCTGGCCTTCACGGGGCTCCGAGCGAACCCTTGTACTATATCCACGGCCTCCGCCCTAGTCAACGCTGCCGGGCGTATCCATCCCACCGCAGGTCGGCCTCCCACCCTGCCTACAGCCACACGCCCTCCGGGTACTCGACGCTCCATAGGGTCAGGCCGTGCGGGGGCGCGGTCGGCCCGGCGGCTGCGCGGTCGCGCGCGGCCAGTGCCTCAGCGGCCCACTCGGGGGCCCGCCTGCCCGTACCGACCTCGACGAGCGTGCCGACGAGGATACGCACCATCGAGCGCATGAACGACCGAGCGCGGGCGCGCACCACCAGGCAGTGCTCCCCCATCTCGGAGTCCGGCTCGACGTCCAGGGCGCCCAGGGTGCGGACGACGCGCCGCCCCTCGACGCCGTCCGCCCTGCAGAACGACGTGAAGTCGTGCTCGCCCACGAGCGGTCCCGCCGCCTCGCGCATCGCGCGCACGTCCAGGGCCCGGACCCACCATGCGAACCGGGCGAGGAACAGTGGCGGCACCGAGCCGGGCACCAGACGGTACCGGTACTCCCGCGAGGTCGCCCAGTGCCGGGCGTCGAAGCCCGGCGGAGTGAGCCGCACGTCCGTCACGACGATGCGCGGCCCGGCGAGGGCGTTCAGGGAGCGCAGCAGCTCGGGCGGGTCGATCTCCCCGGCTCCCGCGGCGAAGCTCACGACCTGGCCGAGCGCGTGCACACCGGCGTCGGTGCGGCCGGCGCCCACGGTCGGCACGTCGCGACGCATCGCGGTGCGCAGCGCGTCCTCCAGGCGCCCCTGGACCGTCTCGAGCCCGCGCTGGCGGGCGAACCCCGCGAAGGAGGCGCCGTCGTAGGCTACGCGCAGCGCCACCGACACCCCAGCGTCGGAGGAGGCGCTGCCGACGAGGCCCGTGCTCACAGCGCGACACTCCCCGCGACCATCAGCGTCACCCCCGCGGCCAGCACGGCCCAGTCGGAGGGGCACATGCGCCTCTCGCGCAAGCGCGTGCGCCCCTCGCCGCCACGATAGCACCGCGCCTCCATCGCGGTGGCCAGCTCGTCGGCTCGCCGGAACAGACCCACGAAGAGCGGCACGAGCACCGGCACGTAGGCGCGGGCCCGCCTCAGGGGCCCTCCTTCGCCCAGCCGCGCGCCTCGCGCGGTCTGCGCGACGATCACCTTCTCCGCCTCCTCGGCCGTCGTGGGGATGAAGCGCAGGGCTATTGAGAGCATCATGGCCACGTCGCCCACGGGCACGCCGACGGCGCGCAGCGGGCGCATCAGCTTCTCGAGCGCGTCGGTGAGCTCGACAGGCGTGGTGGTGAGCGTCAGCAGGGAGGTCGCCACGACCAGGAGCACGATCCGCAACGCGAGGAAGAGGCCCGTGGCCAGCCCCTCGCCGTCGATCCCGAGGGAGCCTACGCGCAGCAGGGCCACGGTCGCCGGCTCCCAGCGCAGCGAGTGGGCGGCCACGGTGAACGCGAGCAGGATCGAGACCGTGCGCACCCCGCGCAGCGCGAGCCGGGCAGGTACGCGCGACGCCGCCAGGGCCGCGGCGCCGAGCACCGCGGCGAACGCGAGGCCGGCGAAACCCTCCACGGTGAAGAGCAGGACCGTGTAGGCCGCCGCCAGCGCCATCTTCGCTCGAGGCTCGAGCGCGTGCACGGGGGACGCGACAGGCACGTACTGGCCGAACGGCGCGGTGATCCTCATCCCCGCCACCCCCCTGCGTCCGCCAGGCGCTCGGCGGCCGCCTCGGGACGCATCGTCCGTCCCGCCAGGCGCAGTCCGCGCTCCTCGGCGAGCAGCTGCGCCCGCAGCACCTCGGGGACGGCCAGCCCCGCACGGACCAGTGGCGACGGGTCCTCCACGAGGGCGCCGACCGTGCCCGCGAACGCCGGCCGGCCGTCCGCGAGCACGAGCACGTGATCCGCCATGCCGAGGAACTCCTCGGCGTCGTGCGCGACCACGACGACACCCGCACCCTCCTTGGCTGCAGCGACGGCGGAACCGACGGCGCGCCGCCCTCCGGCGTCCAGGCCCGCCGTCGGCTCGTCCAGGAGCAGGTATGCCGGGGACATCGCGAGCACGCCGGCGACCGCCACGCGGCGCGCCTCCCCGCCGGAGAGCGCGAAGGGCGAACGCGACCCGAAATCGGCGGGGTCGAGACCGACGCGGGCCAGCGCGTGTTCGGCCGCGGCGGCGGCGGCCTCGCCGCTCATACCCAGGTTCGCCGGCCCGAACGCAACGTCGGCAGCGACGGTCTCGGCGAACAGTTGGGACTCGGGGTCCTGGAAGACCAGCCCCACCGTGCCGTGCGGGGCATGGTCCTTCCCGGTGAGCGGGACGCCGTCGGCGGCGGCCCGGCCCTCCGTGGGGGTCAACAGACCGGCGAGCATCCTCAGCAGGGTCGACTTCCCCGAGCCCGTCGGTCCGAGCACGAGCGCGAGTGTGCCGCGCTCCACGCTCAGGTCCACCCCGGCGACGCCGCGGCTGGCGAACCCGGTGCCGGCTCCGTAGACGTGGCCGAGGCGTGTGGCGGTCAGCGCCACAGCGAGGCCACCACGCTCTCGGCGTCCAGCGCCACGGCCGGCACGGGCACCCCGCGCCGCCGCAGGCCCTCGGCGAGTCGGCCGATCGGCGGCAGCGCGAGGCCGGCGGAGGTGAGCACCTCGGGGCTCGCGAGCAGCTCCGCGGGCGGGCCGGCGAAGACCGCCCGTCCTCCCGCCAGGACGAGTGTCTCGTCCGCGGCCGGCACGTACGACAGGTCGTGCGTCACGTGAAGGATCCCGTGCCCGTCGGCCCGCAGCCGCTCCATCAGCTCGGAAACGTCCTCGCGGCCGCGCGGGTCGAGCATCGCCGCCGGCTCGTCGAAGACCACGTAGGCGGGGCGCATCGCGAGCACGCCCGCGATGGCGAGCCGCTGCTTCTGCCCTTCGGAGAGCAGGTGGGGCTCGCGCGAGCGCACCTCGGCCAGTCCGACGGCCTCCAGCGCCTCGTCCACGCGCCGTCGGATCTCCTCACGCGGGAGCCCGAGGTTCTCGGGCGCGAAGGCCACGTCCTCCTCCACGACCGTCCCGACGATCTGGTTGTCCGGGTCCTGGAACACGATCCCGACACGCGCCCTCACGTCCCATGCCGTACCCGGCTCGCGCGTGTCCATGCCGTCGACGGTGACGCTGCCCCGGTCCGGGAGCAGCAGCCCGTCCAGCAACTTGGCGAGAGTGGACTTCCCCGAGCCGTTGGCGCCGAGTACCGCCACGTGACGGCCCGGGTGAAGGGCGAGGGAGACCCCGCGAAGGGCCGTTCGCGGCCCCTCCGGCGTGTCGTAGCTGAACGAGACGTCCGAGACGCGGATCATCGCTTGGCTCCTCGGCTGCGGTGTCGCCTCATGCGCGCGGAGGGCCCCACCCGCGGTGAGGCCCTCCCTCCGTCACGCCTGGCGGTCAAGGACCGCCTCAGTCCACCAGCTCCAGGATGACCACGGGGGCTGCGTCGCCCTTACGGGGGCCGAGCTTGAGGATGCGGGTGTATCCGCCTTCACGCCCCTCGAAGCGTGGCGCGAGCTGGGCGATCACGCGGTGCGAGAGCTCCACGGGCTCGCCGGAGGGCGGCTCGACGGTCGGGTCGCCGCCGAGCTCGGCGATGATCAGGCGCCGCGAGTGGACGTCGCCGCGCCTCCCCCACGTGATGACGCGCTCCACCATCGAGCGCACCTCCTTGGCGCGGGGCTCCGTGGTCTTGATGCGCTCGCTGGTCAACAGTGCGATCGTGAGCCCGCGCAGGATCGCCTTGGTGTGACTGGCGTCCGTGCCCAGCTTCCGTCCGCTCTTGAGGTGTCTCATCTTAAGGATCCGTCTCCCGTCACTGCTTCAGGCCGAGGCCCATCTGCTGCAGCTTGTCCTTCACTTCCTCGATGGACTTCGCGCCGAAGTTGCGGATGTTGAGCAGATCCGCCTCGGAGCACTCCGTGAGCTGGCCGATCGTGTTCACACCCTGCCGCTTCAGGCAGTTGTAGCTGCGCACCGAGAGGTCCAGCTCCTCGATCGGCGTCTCCATCAGCGTGTCGCCCTCTTCCAGGACCGCCGAGAAGATGCCCTCCTCGGGCAGCGCGCTGACGGCTTGCTCGACGAAGAGGTTCATGTGCTCGTCGATCACGCGGGCGGCCTGGGCGACGGCGTCTGCCGGCTCGATCGAGCCGTTCGTCTCCACCTCCACGGTGAGCTTGTCGTAGTCGGTGCGCTGGCCCACGCGCGTGTTCTCCACCGTGTAGGCGCACCGCGTCACCGGGCTGAACAGCGAGTCCACCGGGATGACGCCCAGCGGGTCCTCGGGACGCTTGTTCCGGTCCGCCGAAACGTACCCGCGGCCGACCCCGATGCGCACGCTCATCTCGAGCTTGGCGCCGTCGTTCAGCGTGGCGATCGGCTGTTCGGGGTTGACGAGGTCGAACTCGGCCGGGACCCGCAGGTCGGATGCGGTCACCACGCCCGGCCCCGTCGCCGAGAGCGTGGCCACCGCATCCGGGATGCCGATGCCGGTCTCCCTGAACACGAGCGCCTTCACGTTCAGCGCTATGTCGGTGACGTCCTCGCGCACCCCGTCGATCGTCGAGAACTCGTGCTGCACGCCTTCGAGCCGCATCGACGTCGCGGCCGACCCCTGCAGCGAGGAGAGCAGCACCCGGCGCATGCAGTTGCCCAGCGTGTAGCCGAAGCCGCGCTCCAGCGGCTCGACGATGTAGCGGGAAGTGCGGTCGTCCACCCCTTCGACCGTCACCTGGGGCCTCATGAACTCCGTCATCTAGGAAGCCTCCTTGGCTGTCGGACGATCACTTCGAGTAGAGCTCGACGATGAGCTGTTCGCGCACCGGAGCGTCGATCTGCTCGCGCGTGGGCAGGGACAGCACTTTGCCGGAGAGCTTCTCGACATCGACCTCCAGCCACCCGGGCACCTCCACCTTCGCCGAGGAGATGACGGCGGCCTTCACCACGGAGAAGTCCTTCGCCTTCTCCTCCACGGCGACGCTGTCGCCCGGGCGCACGCGGTACGACGGGATGTCGACCCGCCGCCCGTTGACGTTGATGTGCCCGTGGCGCACCGTCTGACGGGCCTCGTCGCGCGAGGCGGCGAAGCCGAGGCGGTACACGACGTTGTCCAAACGGCTCTCCAGCAGCCTCAGCAGGTTCTCGCCGGTGATGCCCGCCTGGCGGTTGGCCAGTTCGTAGTAGCTGCGGAACTGCTTCTCCAGCAGCCCGTACATGCGCTTGGCCCGCTGCTTCTCGCGAAGCTGCACGCGGTACTCCGAGTCCCTCGGGCGCCTGCGGCCGGCTTGACCCGGCGGATAGGGCCGGCGCTCGACGCCGCACTTGTCGCCGTAACAGCGGTCGCCCTTGAGGAACAGCTTGATGCCTTCGCGGCGGCACAGCCTGCAGTCCGCCCCGGTGTATCGTGCCATTCGATTCTTCCTCCCTGCGTGACTACACCCGGCGGCGCTTGCGCGGCCGGCACCCGTTGTGGGGGACCGGCGTCCGGTCCTGGATGCTCGTGATCTCGAGCCCGGCGGCCTGCAGCGACCTGATGGCGGTCTCGCGACCGGAACCGGGGCCCTTCACGAACACCGCGACCTTTCGCACGCCGTGCTCCTGGGCCATCTTCGCGCACGCCTCGGCCGCCATCTGTGCGGCGAAGGGCGTCGACTTCCGGGAGCCCTTGAAGCCGACGGTGCCCGCGGACTGCCAGGAGATCACGTTGCCGCCGGGGTCGGTGATCGTGATTATCGTGTTGTTGAACGTGCTCTTGATGTGCGCCTGGCCCACCGCGATGTTCTTGCGCTCGCTGCGGCGCAGACGGGTCTTCGCGCCCTTCTTCTTAGCGGCCATGGCTACTTGCCCTTCTTCTTCGCGCCGATCTGCCGTCTCGGACCCTTACGGGTCCGGGCGTTGGTATGCGTGCGCTGACCGCGCACGGGCAGACCACGGCGGTGCCGGAGACCGCGATAGCAACCGATCTCCATCAGACGCTTGATGTTCTGGCTCACCTCACGGCGGAGGTCTCCCTCCACCTTGACGCTGCGGTCGATGTGCTCACGGAGCCGGACGACCTCTTCCTCGGTGAGGTTGCGGACCCGGGTGTCCGGGTCGATCCCCGTCTCCCGAAGGACCGTCTGGCTCGTCGTGAGGCCTACGCCGAAGATGTACGTGAGGCCGATCTCCACCCGCTTCTCGCGAGGGAGGTCGACGCCTGCGATGCGCGCCAAGACGCTTCTCCTCCCTGCCTAGCCCTGCCGCTGCTTGTGACGCGGATTCTCACAGATCACGAGGACCCGTCCGTGGCGGCGGACGACCTTGCATTTCTCGCAGATTCTCTTGACCGAGGGTCGAACTTTCATCTTTCCTGCAATCCTTCCGCTGTCTATCTATCTCCACGCCCAGCCGCAGGCGTCGTCTTTCGTGCCCGAAGGTGTTGACACGCCGCCGGGCGTGTCCACCGCGCCCCTACTTGAAGCGGTACGTGATCCGGCCTCGGGACAGGTCATACGGCGACAGCTCTACGACGACGCGGTCGCCCGGGAGGATCCTGATGTAGTGCATGCGCATCTTACCGGAGATGTGGGCCAGCACACGATGACCGTTGTCGAGCTCCACGCGGAACATCGCGTTGGGGAGGGGCTCGACGACCACGCCCTCCATCTCTATGGCATCTTCGCGCTTGCTCAAAGGCCGACACTCCCGCTGGCTAGAGTCACAAATGAGTAGTATATCCACCACGCGCCGCGACGTCCACACACGGGCTATTCCAGGGTGAGCACCAGCGGCCCCGCATCGGTCACCGCGACGGTGTGCTCGAAGTGCGCGGACAGCTCGCCGTCGGAGGTGACCACCGTCCATCCGTCCTCCAGCTGCCTGACCGCCGCTCCGCCCGCGTTGACCATCGGCTCTATCGCGAAGACCATCCCTTCCTTGATGACCGGGCCCTTGCCCGCCGGCCCGAAGTTCGGGATCTGCGGCTCCTCGTGCATCTGCCTGCCGATCCCGTGCCCGACGTACTCGCGCACCACGGAGAAGCCCGCGCCCTCGGCCACGGTCTGCACGGCGTGCGAGATGTCGAAGAGCCGCATACCGGGCACGCACTTGGATATCCCGGCCTCGAGCGCCCTTCGCGTCCCATCCATCAGCGCCCGTGCCTTGGCGTCGACCGGGCCGACGGCGAAGGTCATGGCGTTGTCGCCGTAGTAGCCGTCCACGATCGCCCCTACGTCCACCGACAGGATGTCCCCCTCGACGAGACGCCTCGGGCTCGGGATCCCGTGGACGACCTGCTCGTTCGGAGACGCGCAGATCGAGGCGGGGAAGCCGTGGTAGCCCTTGAAGGCGGGCGTCCCCCCGTCCTCGAGGATCGCCGTCTCGGCGATCCGGTCCAGCTCGCCGGTGGTGACACCCGGCCGCACCGCTTCGCCGACGAGCCGGAGGGCCCGGGCCGACACGCAGCCGGCCCGGCGCATCGACTCGATCTCGGATGCGGACTTCCGGATGATCACCTCGCCGCTAGCGCCCCTCGACGACCGAGCGCACGTCGGAGAAGACCGCGTCGACCGGCCGGTCGCCGTCGACCTCACGGAGAAGGTCCTTCCGCCGGTAGTACTCGATCAGCGGCTCAGTGGAGCGCCGGTAGACGTCGAGCCGGTTCCTCACGGTCGCCTCGGTGTCGTCGTCACGCTGGTGGATCTCGCCCCCACAGGCCTCGCAGACGCGATCGTCGCCGAGGCTCTTCACACTGAAGATCCGTCCGCAGCCCCTGCAGGTCCGGCGCGAGGTCAGGCGGTCGACGATGATCGCCGGGTCCACATGGATGTTGACCACCGCGTCGATCGCCCTGCCCATCTCGGCGAGCGCAGTGTCGAGCGCCTCGGCCTGGGCGACCGTCCTCGGGAAGCCGTCGAGGATGAACCCCCTGTCCGCATCGGGCCGGGACAGCCGGTCCCTCACCAGGCCGATCACCACGTCGTCGGGCACGAGCTCGCCCTTGTCCATGTACTCCTTGGCCGCCGAGCCCAACGGTGTGGCGTCCGCCACGGCTGCGCGGAGGATGTCCCCGGTCGACACGTGCGCCAGCCCGAAGGTCCCCACCAGGCGCTCCGCCTGCGTGCCCTTTCCGGCGCCGGGCGCCCCGAGCAGGACGATGTCCATCCGATCCTCCCTGTCGGGCGGACCGGGTGGCCCGGTACGCCCCTCGGCTGGCCTACTTGAAGAAGCCCTCGTAGTGTCGCATCTGCAGCTGGCTCTCGAGCTGCCTCATCGTCTCGAGCGAGACGCCCACCATGATCAGGATCGAGGTGCCGCCGAACTCCTGGAGCCCCGGGACGTTGGTGAGCCGGAAGAGCAGCGTCGGTGCGACCGCGATGGCCGCCAGGAAGATCGCGCCCGGCAGGGTGATCCTGTTGATGACGTTCTCGATGTAGGTGACGGTGGCCTTGCCGGGACGGACGCCGGGGATGAAACCGCCGTTCTTGCGCAGGTTGTCGGCAAGGTCGATGGGGTTGAACACGAGCGCCGTGTAGAAGTACGTGAAGAAGATGATGAGCGCCGCCTGGAACACGAAGTACGGCCAGCCCGCCGTCAACGACGTAGCGACGCGCTCGAGGGCGGCGACGCCGGTCATCTGTGCGATCTGCGCCGGGAAGAACAGGATCGCCGAGGCGAAGATGATCGGGATCACGTTCGCGCCGTTGACCTTCAGAGGGATGTACGTCCCCGTCCCGCCGTAGACGCGCCGGCCCACGACGCGCTTCGCGTACTGCACCGGGATGCGGCGCTGTCCGCGCTCCATCGTGACGATCGAGACCACGATGAACAGGAAGACCGGGACGAGCAGCAGCACGAGCAGCGGGCTGGCGATCTGGAGCGAGCCGATGATGGCCGAAGGGAACCGCGCGACGATGCTCGCGAAGATGATCAGCGACATCCCGTTGCCGATCCCGCGCTGGGTTATCAGCTCGCCCATCCACATGATGAGCGCGACGCCGGCCAGCATCGTGATGATGATGACCGCGAACGTCACCGTGTAGGCGGCGCCGTCGGCGGGCGTGAAGCGCAGCGCGTCGCGGAAGAACGCGATCAGCGCGATGGACTGCATCAGGCCTATGCCGAGCGTCATGTACCGGGTCAACTGGGTGATCTTGCGCTGCCCGGTCTCACCCTCCTTGGCCCACTGCTCGAGCTTCGGTATGACGCCCTGCAGCAACTGCATGATGATCGACGACGTGATGTAGGGCATGATGCCCAGCGCGAAGACCGCGACGTTCTCGAGCGCGCCGCCGGAGAAGAGGTTCAGAAGGCCGAGCGCGGCGCTCTCCTGCACGGCCGCCTGGACCTTCTCGATGTCGATGCCGGGCGCGGGAACGTGCGCACCCACCCGGTACAGGCCCAGGATCATCAGCGTGAAGAGGATCTTCCGCCGAAGGTCGGGGATCTTGAACGCATTCGCCAGTGCGGTCAGCATCTCAAGCCTCGACCGTCCCTCCGGCTGCCTCGATCTTCTCCCGAGCGGCGCCGGAGACCTTGTCCACGCGGACGGTCAGCGCCTTCGTGAGCTCCCCGTCGCCGAGGACCTTGACCGGCACCGTCTTGCTCTTGGTGACGCCTGAGGCGAACAGGGAGTCGATGTCCACGACGGCACCGCTCTCGAAGAGCTCCTCGAGCCGTGAGACGTTGACCACGACGTACTCCTTGCGGAAGCGGTTCTTGAAGCCCGGCAGCTTGGGGAGGCGCATGTGCAGCGGGTTCTGCCCCCCCTCGAAGCCGGGGCCCTTCCCGCCCCCGGAACGAGAGAGCTGCCCCTTGTCGCCCCTTCCGGAACGACCGCCGCGGCCGCTGCCGTGCCCGCGCCCGACGCGCTTGCGGTCCTTCCTCGATCCGGGGGCGGGGAAGAGGTCGTTCAGTTGCATGGCTCTCTCCTATCGGTTCGCATCCGGCCGGGGTGTCTCCCGGCGCCGGCCGCTCGCCGCCGGCTGACTGTCGTCGGGCGCCGCAGCGCCCTACCCCTCGTCGACCTCGACGAGGTGCTTCACCTTGAAGACCATCCCGCGCACGGCGGGCGTGTCCGGCCGCTCGACCGTGTGCCGCAGCCGCTTGAGGCCCAGCGCCCGGATCGTCGCCTTCTGGTCCGCGGGGGAGCCGATCGAGCTGCGGACCTGCGTTATGCGTATGGTCTTGGTTCTCTTGGCCTTGGCGGTCACGTCAGCCCTCCAACCCGTACAGCTCGCGCACGGTCTTGCCCCGGCGCCGCGCCACCTCGGCGGGGCTGGAGAGCGACTTCAGCCCTTCGGCGGCCGCCTTCACCATGTTCAGGGCGTTGTCGCTCCCGAGCGACTTCGACAGCACGTCGCGCACGCCGGCCAGCTCCAGCAGCGCCCGCACGGGGCCGCCGGCGATCACGCCGGTACCGGGAGCGGCGGGCTTGAGCAGCACGCGACCGGCGCCGAAGACGCCCGTCACCGCGTGCGGGATCGTGGAGCGGGACAGCGGCACCTGGAACATGTTCTTCTTGGCGTCCTCGATGCCCTTCTTGATCGCGATGGGCACCTCGGCGGACTTGCCCATCCCGACGCCCACCTTGCCCGCACCGTCGCCCACGACCACCAGGGCGGTGAGCGAGAAGCGCCGGCCGCCCTTGACCACCTTGGCGACCCGATTGATGTATACGACCTTCTCCTGGAGTTCCGGCACTGGGGCCGCGTTACGCGCCATGCGTCATCCTCCTAGAACTCGAGCCCGGCGCTGCGCGCACCGTCCGCAAGTGCCTTGACACGTCCATGGTACAGGCGACCGCCGCGGTCGAACACGACCTCGGTGATGCCCGCCTCCGCGGCGCGCCTCCCGACCGATTCGCCGACGAGCTTGGCGGCCTCCACGGGGGAGCCCTTGCCCGCCGCTATCCGCACGTCCGGGTCGATCGTCGACGACGCCGCTATCGTCCTGCCCGTCACGTCATCGATGAGCTGCGCGTAGATGTGCTCGCTGGTCCGGGTGACGCGCAGCCGGGGGCGTCCCGCGGTACCGTGCGCCTTGCCGCGGACCCTTCGGCGGCGCCGGGAGAGCTGCTCCCTCTTCGCCTTCAGCCTGTCCATGCCGTCCGATCACTCCCTCAGGTGCCATGCGCGCTCCGCGCGCCCGATGTCGCTACTTGGCGGTCTTGCCGAGCTTGCGGCGAACGTGCTCGCCCTCGTAGCGGACGCCCTTGCCCTTGTAGGGCTCCGGCGGCCGGACCTTTCGGATCTCCGCGGCGATCTGGCCGACCCGCTGCTTGTCGATGCCGCGGACCGTCACGCGGTTCGGCGCGGGCACCTCGAACGTGATGCCCTCCTCGGCCCTCTTCACGACGGGGTGGCTGAAGCCGAGGCTCATCTCGAGGTCGCGGCCCTTGAGGACGGCGCGGTACCCCACGCCGACGATCTCGAGGTTGCGGGAGAAGCCGTCGGAGACGCCCACGACCATGTTGCTGATCAGCGTGCGCGTCAGGCCGTGCAGCGACCTGTGCTCGCGCGAATCGCTGGGACGCGTGACGAGCACCGAGCCCTCTTCCTGGTCGATGCGCATGGAGGGATCGAAGCTTCGGGCGAGCGTCCCCTTGGGACCCGTGACCGTCACCTCCGAGCCGTCGATGCTCACCTCGACCCCGGACGGGACCGGGATGGGCTGCTTGCCGATACGGGACACGGCTTTCGCTCCTTTCTCAGTCCGTCCGTCACCAGATGTAGGCGATGACCTCGCCGCCGACACCGGCGACGCGGGCCTGCTTGTCGGTCATGACGCCGCTCGAGGTCGAGATGACCGCCGTGCCCAGGCCTCCGAGCACGCGCGGCAGCTCGTCCTTCTTGGCGTACACACGAAGGCCGGGCCTGCTGATGCGGCGCACGCCGGTTATGGTGCGCTCCTTCTTCGGCCCGTACTTCAGCGTGATCTCGAGCGTGGCCTGGGGCTCGCCGGCAACCACCCGGTAGTCGACGATGTAGCCCTCCTCCTTCAGGATGCGCGCGATCTCCACCAGCTTGCGCGAGGAGGGTATGCTGGCCGTCGTCTTGAAGGCCGAGTTCGCGTTGCGCACGCGGGTCAGCATGTCGGCGATGGGGTCGGTCATGCTCATCTGTGGTTCCTCCTATGGTCCTCGCCGGGACACTTCCGACGGCGGTTCGCCCGCGCCCGTAGCACCGGCGCCTGCCGTCATCTTGGGCCGCCCGTGCGGCCTACCAGCTCGCCTTGCGGACGCCGGGCATCTCGCCGCGGTGCGCGAGCTCGCGAACGCAGATGCGGCAGAGGGCGAACCGGCGGTAGACCGCGCGCGGCCGGCCGCAGCGCATACACCGGTTGACCGCACGCGTCGAGTACTTCGGCTGGCGCTTCGCCTTGGCGATCATCGACTTCTTGGCCACCTACAACCTCCTTCGAGGACTCGAGCGTCCTAGAGCTGCCTCGCGAACGGGAACTGGAGGGCGTCCAGCAGCGCGCGGCTCGCCGTGTCGTCCTCGGCGGTGGTGACGAACGTGATGTCCATGCCTCGGATGCCCTGCACCTTGTCGTAGTCGATCTCGGGGAAGATCAGCTGCTCGGTCACGCCCATCGAGTAGTTGCCGCGACCGTCGAACGAGTCGGGGTTGAGACCCCGGAAGTCACGTATGCGAGGCAGGGCGGTGGCGAGCAGCCTGTCCATGAACTCCCACATGCGGTCGCCCCTCAGCGTCACCTTGACGCCGATGGGCATCCCCTGGCGGAGCTTGAACCCGGCGATCGACTTCTTCGCCCGGGTGACGACCGGCCTCTGCCCGGCGATGGTCGAGACGTCCTCGACCGCCGCCTCCAGCACCTTCGGATCCTGCACGGCCTGGCCGACGCCCACGTTCACCACGATCTTCACGAGTCGCGGCACTTCGTTGACGTTGGCGAGGGCGAGCTCCTCCTTGAGCCGGGGGACGATCTCGTCACGGTACTTCTCTTTGAGCCTAGGGGCCACGTCGGGTCCTCCACGTCTCTCTCTCGCACGCCGGATGTCCGACCCGGCGTGACTCCTCGGGCCGGCTCGGCCCTACTTGTCGATCCGGGTCCCGCACTCCTTGCATGTCCGGATGCGCGCGCCGTCCTCGCGCAGCACGCCCACGCGCGAGGGCTCCGAGCAGCTGGGGCAGACGAGCATCACGTCGGAGACGTGGATGGTGCCCTCGCGCTCGATGATCCCGCCCTGCGGGTTGCGCTGGGTCGGCCTCGCGTGCTTCTTGATCATGTTCACGTTCTCGACGACGAGGCGCTTCTTCTCCGGGTCGGACGAGAGCACCTTGCCTTCCTTGCCCTTGTCCTTGCCGGTGATGACGCGCACCCGGTCGCCCTTGCGGATCCTCATGGAGTGAGTCATGGTCGCGCCTCCTGTCACAGGACCTCCGGGGCCAGCGACACTATCTTCATGTAGCGGCGGTCGCGCAGTTCGCGAGCGACCGGGCCGAAGATGCGCGTTCCCCGAGGGTTGCCCTGGTTGTCGATGATGACGGCGGCGTTCTCGTCGAACTTGATGTAGCTGCCGTCGGGGCGCCGCGACTCCTTCTTTGTGCGAACGACGACCGCTCTGACCACGTCACCCTTCTTCACCTGGCCGTTCGGGATGGCTTCCTTGACGGCGCACACGATGGTGTCACCCACGCGCGCGTAGCGCCGTTTGGAGCCGCCCAGCACCTTGATGCAGAGCACCTGCCGGGCCCCGGAGTTGTCCGCGACCCTGAGTCGCGTCTCTGCCTGGATCATCTGTCCCTCCGTCACCTCCTCGGGCTGCCGGCCGCGCCGGCCCTGCCCGCGGTGCTACTTGGCCTTCTCCACGATGCGGACCAGACGCCACCGCTTCATCTTGGAGAGCGGACGCGTCTCCGCGATCACGACGGTGTCGCCCACGCCCGTGTCGTTGTTCTCGTCGTGCGCGTGGAACTTGGAGCTCACGGTCATCATCTTGCCGTACAGCGGATGCCGCTTGCGGTCCTGGACCTTCACGACGCACGTCTTGTCGCCTCCGGCCGAGACCACCACTCCCTGCCGCTGCTTGCGGCTGCCCCGTTCGTTGCTCATCTGCTACCTCCGCCTGCGCCTACGATGCCGCCGCGTTGCGAGCGGCGTCGATCTCGCGCATCCGCATCTCGGTGTGCAGGCGCGCTATGTCCTTCTTGACCGTCTTGATGCGGTTCGGGTTGTCGAGCTGCCCGGTCGCGAGCTGGAAGCGGAGGTTGAACAGCTCCGCGCGCGAGTCCCTGATCTTCTGCTCGATCTCGCTCTCGGCGAGATCGCGGATGTCCTCGGGCTTCATCTACGCCTCACCACCCGTCTCGGACCTCGTCACGAACTTGCACTTGATCGGGAGCTTGTGCGCGGCCAGCCGCATCGCCTCCCGCGCGACGTCTTCGGACACGCCCGCGACTTCGAACATCACACGGCCGGGCTTGACCACGGCCACCCACTTCTCGGGGTTTCCCTTGCCCGAGCCCATGCGAGTCTCCGCGGGCTTCTGCGTGACCGGCTTGTCCGGGAAGATGTTGATCCACACCTTCCCGCCACGCTTCATGTAGCGGGTCATGGCGATACGGGCCGCCTCGATCTGGCGGTTCGAGATCCAGGCGGGCTCGAGCGCCTTGAGGCCGTAGTCGCCGAAGTCCACGGCGCTGCCTCCCTTGGCCTGGCCCTTCATGGACCCCCGCTGCACCTTGCGGTGCTTCACTCTCTTGGGCAGAAGCATCTCTAGCCCCTCCCTCCGCCGGCGCCGCGCCTGCCGCTGCGACCCTCTCGGCGCGCAGGGCGCGACGGCCCCTGCATGGGGTCCGCCCCGGCCGGCGCGGCCTGGCCCGGGAGGACCTCGCCGCGGTAGATCCAGACCTTCACGCCGATGCGGCCGAACGTCGTGGCTGCCTCGGCGGTGCCGTAGTCGATCTTCGCGCGCAGCGTGTGAAGCGGCACGCGCCCCTCGCGATACCACTCCCTGCGGCCCATCTCGGCTCCGCCGAGGCGCCCCGCGCACTGGATCCGGATGCCCAGGGCACCGCTCTTGGTAGCCGACGTGACCGCCTTGCGCATCGCGCGGCGGAACGCCACGCGCGCCTCCAACTGCTCGGCCACACCCTGGGCCACCAGAGTGGCGTCGAGCTCGGGCCGCTTGATCTCGACGATGTTGATCGCGACCGGGTGCCCTGTGAGCTTCTCGAGCTCCCTGCGCAAGGTGTCGACCTCCACGCCCTTCTTGCCGATGACGATGCCGGGGCGGGCGGTCCAGACCTCGACGATCACCTTGTCGCCCTTGCGCTGGATCTCGACCCGCGAGACCGCGGCGCGGCGCAGCTTCTTGAACAGATAGCTACGGATGCGCAGGTCCTCGGCCAGCGTCCGACTGTACCCCTTGCCCTCGAACCACCGGGACCGCCAGTCCTCGGTGATGCCGAGACGGAACCCGATCGGGTAGACCTTCTGGCCCATCCTCTACGCCTCCTTCCGCTGCTTCACGACCACGGTGATGTGGCTCGTACGCTTGTCCACTCTGAACGCGCGCCCCATCGCGCGGGGCCTGATGCGCTTCAGCGTCGGCCCCTCGTCCACATAGGTCTCCGACACGTACAGGGTGTCCGCCGGGATCTTCAGGTTCCTCTCGGCGTTGGCCACGGCGCTGTGCAGCACCTTCTCGACGACCTCGGCCGCCCCTCGCGGGGTGAACTTGAGGATCGCCGAGGCCTCGCCCGCCGACTTGCCCCGGATCAGGTCGACGACCTGGCGGGCCTTGCGCGGGCTTACCCGCACGTACCTGGCAACCGCTTTCGCTTCCATCTCTTGCTCCGACCTCCACATCGCGGCCGCGCTCACGCGGCCGGCGTCTCGCCCTTACCTGCGGCCCTTGCCCGCGTGACCGCGGAACGTGCGAGTGGGCGCGAACTCGCCCAGCTTGTGCCCGACCATCGACTCGCTCACGTAGACGGGGACGTGCTTCCGGCCGTCGTGCACGGCGATCGTGTGCCCGACCATCTCGGGGAAGATCGTCGACGCGCGGGACCACGTCTTGACGACGCGCTTCTCGCCGGCCTCGTTCATCGCGTGGATCCGGTCCAGCAACCGAGGTTCGACGTAGGGTCCCTTCTTCAGACTCCTGCTCATCAGCGACTCCAGCTCCTCGTCAACGTCTCTGCCGCGCCACTACTTCTTGCGGCGGCGGATGATCAGGCGGTCGGACGACTTGCGCCGCGCACGGGTGCGATGTCCCTTGGTGGGGACTCCCCATGGGCTCACCGGATGGCGTCCGGCGGTCTTGTTCTTGCCCTCGCCGCCGCCATGCGGATGGTCGACCGGGTTCATGGCGGTACCGCGGACGGTCGGCCTCTTGCCCTTCCAGCGCGCGCGTCCCGCCTTGCCGACGGAGACTCCCTCGTGCTCGGGGTTGCCGACGACGCCCACGGTAGCGCGACAGGTCAGCAGCACCATCCGCGTCTCCGAGGATGGCGTGCGCAGGATCGCGTAGTCGCCCTCCTTCGCCATCAGCTGCGCCGACGTGCCCGCCGAGCGTGCCATGGCCGCGCCCTTCCCGGGTTGCAGCTCGATCGCGTGCACGACGGTACCGGTCGGAATGTCGGAGAGCGTCAACGCGTTCCCCGGGCGGATGTCCGAGCCCTTGCCGGACTGGACCGTGTCGCCGACCTTCAGTCTCTGCGGCGCGATGATGTAGCGCTTCTCGCCGTCGGCGTAGTGCAGCAGCGCGATGCGGGCCGAGCGGTTCGGGTCGTACTCGATGGAGGCGACCTTGGCGGGAACGCCGTCCTTGTCGCGCTTGAAGTCGATCCGGCGGTACCGCCGCTTGTGTCCGCCGCCCTGGTGGCGCGTCGTGATGCGACCGTTGTTGTTGCGGCCGCCCTTCTTGGAGATCGGTCCGAGCAGCGACTTCTCCGGCTCCGTCTTCGTCACCTCGGCGAAGTCGGAGACCGACTGGAAGCGCCGTCCCGGCGATGTCGGTTTGTACTTCTTCAGTCCCATGTCTCTCCTTCCGTCCGATTGCCGGCTCCGCCGGGACCGGGAGGCCTCGCCTCCCCGCGGATCCGACGCCGGACTGCCACGGTGCCGGGCGGCTCCATCTCAACGACGGAGGCGGGCAGCCGTGCCGGCGGGGCGGCCCCTAGGGCGACCCGAACAGCTCGATGGTGTCACCCTCCCTCAGGGTGACGATGGCCTTCTTCCAGGACCGCGTGTGACCCTTGGCGTAGCGCAAGCGCCGCGGCTTTCCGGTCATGTTCATCGTGTTGACGCTCGTGACGGTGACGCCGAAGACCTCCTGGACGGCCGACGCGATCTGGGGCTTCGTCGCGCGCTTGTCGACCTCGAACGTGTACTTGTTCTTCTCGATCAGCCCGTAGGACTTCTCGGACACCACGGGCCGGATGATCACCTGGCGGGGGTCCATCTATTTCAGCACCCCCTCGAGGTACTCCAGCGCCGGCTTCGTCAGCACGAGCGCGGTGTTGTCGACGAGGTCGTAGGTGTTAGCCTCGACGGCGGTGATGACGCGAGCGGCCGGTATGTTGCGGAACGACTTGACCGCCGCCTCGTCGTCGTTGCCGACGACCACCGTCACGCGCCCATCGACGCCGAGATTGCGGAGCATCTCGATCGCGCGCTTCGTCGAGGGCGTCTCGAACGCCACGCTCTCGACGACGTGCAGCACGCCCTCGGATGCCTTGGCGGAGAGCACGCTGCGCATCGCGAGCTTGATCACCTTCTTCGGCAGCCTGAACGCGTAGCTCCGCGGAGTGGGCCCGAAGACGACGCCGCCGCCCTTCCACTGCGGGGCGCGGATCGTGCCCTGCCGGGCACGGCCGGTACCCTTCTGGCGCCACGGCTTGGCGCCTCCGCCGGCGACCTCGCTGCGGCCCTTCGTCGAGTGGGTGCCGGCGCGGCGTGCCGCCATCTGGCTGCGG
Organism: Coriobacteriia bacterium; assembly: GCA_014859305.1. Classification (NCBI taxonomy): domain Bacteria; kingdom Bacillati; phylum Actinomycetota; class Coriobacteriia; species Coriobacteriia bacterium. The sequence continues at coordinate 9,243 of JACUUM010000030.1, read as the reverse complement.
ACGACCTGGTGCACGGCGAACGGGTTGGGCGCGATGCCGAAGATGGAGTCGGCCAGCTTGGCCGTGCCCACCTTCTTCCCCGCGCCATCCCTGATGTCGATGCTTGGCATCTCGTCTACTCCTCACCCATCAGTCGGTCCGCACCGGGCCCTAGAGTGCCCGGATCGTGAGCAGCCCGCCCTTGGCGCCGGGCACGGCACCCTTGACGAGCAGCAGGTTCTGGTCGGTATCGACGTCGACCACCTCGAGGCTGCGGACAGAGACGGTCTCGCTGCCCATGTGCCCGGGCAACCCGAGGCCCTTGAACACGCGCGAAGGCGTCGATGCCTGACCGACGGAGCCCGGCGCGCGGTGGAAGTGCGAGCCGTGCCCCCCCGGACCGCCGTGGTAGTTGTGCCGCTTCATGACGCCCTGGAACCCCTTGCCCTTGCTCGTGCCGGTCACCTGGACCTTCGAGCCGACCTCGAACCCCTCGACCGTGACCTCCTCGCCGAGGGCGAAGGACTCGCCCTCCTCCAGGCGCACCTCCGCGACGTAGCGCTTGGCAGGCACTCCCGCCTTGGCGAAGTGACCGGCCATCGGCTTGTTGACCTTGCTCTCCTTGATGTCGCCGTAGGCGAGCTGAACGGCGGAGTAGCCGTCCCTCTCGGGGGTCTTGACCTGCGAGACCACGCAGGGCCCCGCCTCGATGACGGTCACCGGCACGAGGATGTCGCCCTCGCCCCAGACCTGGGTCATGCCCAGCTTCCGTCCAAGTATCGTCTTGGCCACTCCATCACCTTCTCGTTCGCGCGGTCTTGGGACCTCTTCTCACCGGCGCCCTCACCGGCTCCCAGAGGACCGCTCCTCCGGCAGACCGCCGGGCGCACCCGGCGGACGTCCTACAGCTTGATCTCGATGTCCACTCCGGCCGGCAGGTCGAGACGCATCAGCGAGTCGACCGTCTTGGGAGTGGGCTCGAGGATGTCGATCAGGCGCTTGTGCGTCCGCATCTCGAAGTGCTCGCGGCTGTCCTTGTTGGCGTGGGGCGAGCGGATGACGCAGTACAGGTTGCGATCGGTGGGGAGCGGGATCGGACCGGCCACCTTCGCACCGGTCTTCTGCGCCGTCTCGACGATCATCTTGGTCGACTGGTCCACGATCTCGTGGTCGTAGCCCTTGAGCCGGATCCTCATCTTCTGATTGGCCAACTCTCTAACCTCCGTCGCCCTTCGTCACCGGCCGCGCGCGCCTAGGCGCCGCCATCGCCGCCGACCTTCTTCACGATCTCGTCCGCGACGTTCTTCGGAACGGCCTCGTAGGCCTTGAACTGCATCGTGTACGCTGCGCGGCCCTGGGTCCTGCTGCGCAGGTCGGTCGCGTAGCCGAACATCTCGGAGAGCGGTACTTTTGCTTTGATGACCTGCGCGTTGCCGCGCGGCTCCATGCCCTCGATGTGTCCCCGGCGGCTCGACAGGTCGCCGATCACGTCGCCCATGAACTCCTCGGGGGTGTTGACTTCCACGGCCATCATCGGCTCGAGCAGCCGAGGGGCGGCCTTGCGCAGCGCGTCCTTGATCCCCATCGAGCCGGCGACCTTGAAGGCCATCTCCGAGGAATCCACTTCGTGGTAGCTGCCGTCGACGAGCTCGACCTTGATGTCGACGACCGGGTAGCCTGCCAGCACGCCGGTCTCGATCGCCTCCCGGACGCCCCGGTCCACGGCCGGGATGAACTCGCGCGGGACCGCACCCCCGACGATCTTGTTGTCGAACTCGTACCCCGCGCCCGGCTGCTGCGGCACGACGTTCAGCACGACGTGCCCGTACTGGCCGCGGCCGCCGGTCTGGCGCACGAACCTGCCCTCGACGTTCGCGACCGGCCTGCCGGCCGTCTCGCGGTAGGCGACCTGGGGGCGCCCGACGTTCGCCTCGACCTTGAACTCCCGCAGCAGGCGGTCGACGATCACCTCGAGATGCAGCTCGCCCATGCCCGCGATGATCGTCTGACCGGTCTCGACATCGGTGCGCACGCGGAAGGTGGGGTCCTCCTCGGCGAGCTTGGCGAGACTCGCGGAGAGCTTCTCCTGATCGACCTTGGTCCTGGGCTCGATCGCGATGTCGATGACGGGGTCGGGGAAGACCATCGACTCGAGCAGGACCTGCGCCGTCTCAGCACACAGCGTGTCGCCGGTGGTGGTGTTCTTCAAGCCGACGGCGGCGACGATGTCGCCGGCACGGACGTCGGGTACGTCCTCCCGGTGGTTCGCGTGCATCTCCAGCAGGCGGCCGACGCGTTCCCTGTGGCCCTTGGTGGAGTTGAGCACGTAGGAACCCGCCGACGCCTTGCCGGAGTACACGCGGAAGTAGGTGAGCTTGCCGACGTAGGGATCGGTCATGACCTTGAACGCCAGCGCCGCGAAGGGTGCCGTGTCGTCGGCGGGGCGCTCGACCTCCTCGCCGCTCTTGAGGTCCGTCCCCGTGATCGCCGGGACGTCCAGCGGCGAGGGCAGGAAGTCGAGGATGGCGTCGAGCAGTGGCTGGACGCCCTTGTTCTTGAAAGACGCGCCGCACGTCACGGGCGTGATCGCGTTGTCGATGCACGCCTTGCGCAACGCCGCCTTGAGCTCGGCGACGCCGATCTCCTCGTCAGCCAGGAACTTCTCGAGCAACGCGTCGTCGTGCTCCGCGGCGGCTTCCACGAGTTCGTGGCGGTGCAGCTCGGCTTCCTCGGCCAGCTCGGAGGGGATATCGCCGACGGTCGGGTTGATGCCCTTGTCGTCCTCGTTGAAATGGATCGCGTGCATCTCGATGAGATCGACGATCCCGGTGAACCCGTCCTCGGCCCCGATGGGCAGCTGGAGCAGGACCGGACTCGTGTCCAACCGATCCTTCATCATCCGCACCACGTTGAGGAAGTCCGCGCCGGTCCGGTCCATCTTGTTGATGTAGGCGAGCCGGGGGACGCCGTAGTTATCCGCCTGGCGCCATACGGTCTCGGACTGCGGCTCGACGCCACCGACCGCGCAGAAGATGGCCACCGCGCCGTCGAGCACGCGCAGCGAGCGCTCCACCTCGACCGTGAAGTCCACGTGCCCGGGCGTGTCGATGATCTGGATGCGATGGTCGCGCCAGAAGCAGGTGGTGGCGGCCGAGGTGATCGTGATCCCTCGCTCCTGCTCCTGCACCATCCAGTCCATCGTCGCGGCGCCCTCGTGGACCTCACCGAGCTTGTGCGTCTTGCCCGTGTAGAACAGCACGCGCTCGGTGGTCGTGGTCTTACCGGCGTCGATGTGCGCCATGATGCCGATGTTGCGTGTCTTGGTCAGCGGGTAACGCGCAGCCATCTCGGATCGGTACCTCTTCTCCTACCGCCGCCCGGCCCCTACCAGCGGTAGTGGCTGAACGCCCGGTTGGACTCGGCCATCTTGTACAGGTCCTCGCGGCGCTTCACGGACGCGCCCTGTCCTGCCACGGCGTCTATGATCTCGCCGGCCAGCCGCTCGGACATGGTCTTCTCACGGCGCTTCCGCGAGAAGCCCACGATCCAGCGGATCGCCAGGGTGGTCGCGCGGCGGCTGTTCACCTCGACGGGGACCTGATACGTCGCACCGCCGACACGCTTCGGACGCACCTCCAGCGTGGGGCGGACGTTGTCCATCGCCTTCTTGAACGTCGCGAGCGGGTCGTTGCCCGTCTTGCGCTCGATGATGTCGAAGGCGTCGTAGACGATGCGCTCGGACAAGGAGCGCTTCCCGTCGAGGAGCACCTTGTTTATGAGCTGGGTGACGAGCCGGTTGTTGTAGACCGGGTCGGGCAGGGTCTCCCTGCGCTGTGCCGCTGCACGCCTTGGCATGACTGTCTCTCCTCACGCCGGCCCCCGCCCCGACGGGCGGGCCGGGTCTACTTGGCCTTCTTCACCCCGTACCGCGAGCGGGCCTGGTTGCGGTCGCTCACTCCGGCGCAGTCCAGCGCCGCCCGGATGATCTTGTAGCGAACGCCGGGGAGGTCCTTCACGCGGCCGCCGCGAACGAGGACGATCGAGTGTTCCTGCAGGTTGTGGCCTATGCCCGGGATGTAGGCCGTTACCTCGATCTGGTTGGTCAGCCGGACGCGCGCCACCTTGCGCAGCGCGGAGTTCGGCTTCTTCGGGGTGGTCGTGTACACGCGCGTGCACACGCCGCGCTTCTGCGGGTTACCTTTGAGCGCGGGGGTCGCGCTCTTCTTGGCGACCTGCTTTCGGCCATTCCTGACCAGCTGGTTGATGGTGGGCAACGCACCCTCCTCGGTCTTCGCCTGTCCCGGGCCGCAACGCCTCCGACGCAGCACGCGCGCCGCCGGGCAGCCTAGAGTCACAAGGTCGCACTCTACCAAAGCGTCCTCGTGGCTGTCAAACCACGCGCCCGGGCGTATCGTCCCTCGGGCCGGAGTGCCGCGGTGGGGTTCGCCGGAAGGGGCGGATCGGGTCGCGAAGGGCGCTCCGCGGCCCGCCACCGCGAGGGCAGGTCCTCTACTGCTCCTTGAGCGCCATCCCCCGCTCGGCGAGGGCGCCCTTCACTTCCTCCATCGCCTTGGCGCCGAAACCCTTCACGTCGCCGAGCTCGTCCTCGGTGCGCTCGGTCAACTCGCCGACGGTCTCTATGCCGGCCTCGGCCAGGGCCTTGGACCAGCGAGACGAGATCCCCAGGTCCGTGACCGGCATCGACCCGTCCCCGGAAGGCTCGGGCGCGGGGGCCTCGCCTTCCGGCGCCCGCGCCTCCTCCGGCTCGAAGACCACGCCCGTGAACGCCCTGGTGTCGACGCCCTCTTCCTCGCGGCGGCTGACGTCCAGGTCGGCGAAGAACGCCGCGGCCTCTTCCTCGGTGAGACCGGCTCCCTCGGGCTGAGGACCGGGCAGCATGGCCTCGATCTCCTTGAGCTCCTCCGGCGCGAAGTCGGGCAGCGGGCCCTCCTCCGTGCGCGTCCACTCCGCCGAGCGGCCCTTGTAGGTGAGCTTGACCGTGCGGTAGCGGTTCATGCCGGTGGCCGCGGGGATGAGTTTGCCGATGATGACGTTCTCCTTCAGGCCGAGGAGCTGGTCCTCCTTGCCCGAGATCGCCGCGTCGGTGAGCACCCGGGTCGTCTCCTGGAAGGAGGCGGCCGACAGGTACGACTCGGTCGCCAGCGATGCCTTGGTGATGCCGAGCAGGACCGCGGTGCCGACGGCGGGCTGGCCGCCGTCCGCGATCACCCGCTCGTTCTCCTCCGCGAAGACGAACCGGTCCACGAGCTGCCCGGGCAGGAAGTCCGTGTCGCCCGCCTCGGCCACGGTGACCTTGCGCATCATCTGTCGCGCGATGACCTCGATGTGCTTGTCGTTGATGTCGACGCCCTGGGACGCGTAGACCTCCTGGACCTCGGCCACGATGTAGCGAAGCACCTCGTTGGGACCGCGAAGGTGGAGCAGGTCGTGAGGGTTCACGGAGCCCTCGCTGAGCTGGGTGCCGGCCTCCAGCGTGGCGCCGTCGACCACCCCGGGACGAAGGCGCGCGCGCCGCGAGACGGTGTAGGCCTTCTCGTGACCCTCGGCGTCGGTGATCGCGAGCCGGCGGGCCTTCTCGCCCTCCTCGATGGACAGCACGCCCGTGATCTCGGCGAGCAGCGCCTGGCCCTTGGGCTTGCGGGCCTCGAAGAGCTCGGTCACGCGCGGGAGTCCGTGCGTGATGTCCTCGCCGGCCACGCCTCCCGTGTGGAAGGTTCGCATGGTGAGCTGGGTACCGGGCTCGCCGATGGACTGCGCGGCGATGATGCCCACAGCGGTGCCGATGTCCACGGGCCGACCGCTCGCCAGGTCCCAGCCGTAGCAGCTCTGACAGATGCCGTGCTTGGCATGGCACGTCATGACCGTGCGGACCTCGACCTCGGTCACCCCGCGCTCTGCCCACTCCTGCATCTGCGGTTCGGCTGCCACGTACGAGTTGGCCTCGGCGAGCACCTCGCCCTTCTTGGGGTCGACGACGTCGGACAGCAGGGCGCGCCCGACGAGATCGCGGTCCAGCCGGCCGTCGCCGCCGACGAGCGGGTAGCGCACGCCCTCGTCGGTCTCGCAGTCGGACTGGCGTACGATGACGTCCTGCGCGACATCGACGAGGCGGCGGGTCAGGTAGCCGGAGTCGGCGGTGCGAAGCGCCGTGTCGGCCAGACCCTTGCGGGCGCCGTGCGTGGAGATGAAGTACTCCAGCACCGACAGGCCCTCGCGGAAGTTCGCCTTGATCGGCCGGTCGAGGATCTCGCCCTTCGGGTTGGCCATCAGCCCGCGCATGCCGGCGAGCTGGCGGATCTGCTTGATGTTACCGCGGGCGCCTGAGTAGGCCATCATGTAGATGGGGTTGAACTTGTCGAAGTTCTCCGCCATCGCCTCGCCGACCGCCTCCGTCGCGCGCGTCCAGACCTCGACGATCTGGCGGTGGCGCTCCTCCTTGGTGATCAGGCCGCGCTCGTACTGGCCCTCGATGCGCTCGACGATCTCCTCGGCCTCGGCAAGCAGCTCCGCCTTGTTCTCGGGGATGAGCGCGTCATAGACGGACACGGTGACGCCGGCTCGGGTGGCGTAGTGGAAGCCGAGGCGCTTCACCTCGTCCAGGATCCACGACATCTCGTTGCTCGGGTAGCGCGTCGAACAGTCCTCCACGATGCGCCCGATGCCCTTCTTGTCCATCTCGTGGTTCACGAAGGGGTAGTCCTGCGGCAGCGAGCGGTTGAACGTGATTCGGCCGACGGTGGTCCTCATGCGCTCGCCGGCGCGGCGCTCGGTCAGCGTCCCGTCCGCGGCCTCCTCGACGAGGTCGGCCGTGAGCCTCACCTCGATGGGGGCCTGCAGGTCCACCGAGCGGTTGTCGTATGCGAGCACGGCTTCGTCGAAGCTCATGAACGCCCGGCCCTCGCCCTCCGTGTCCTCTCGCACGGCGGTCAGGTAGTACAGGCCCATGACCATGTCCTGTGTGGGGGTGGTCAGCGGACGTCCGTGCGCGGGCGACTTGATGTTGTTGCTCGACAGCATCAGCACGCGGGCCTCGGCCTGGGCCTCGGCCGACAGCGGGAGGTGCACGGCCATCTGGTCGCCGTCGAAGTCCGCATTGAACGCGGTGCACACCAGCGGGTGGATGCGGATCGCCTTGCCCTCCACGAGCACGGGTTCGAACGCCTGGATGCCGAGGCGGTGCAGGGTCGGCGCGCGGTTGAGCATGACCGGGTGCTCGCCGATCACCTCCTCGAGCACGTCCCAGACGACGTCGCGGCCGCGTTCGACCATCCGTTTGGCGCTCTTGATGTTCTGCGCGTACTCGAGGTCCACGAGCCGCTTCATGACGAAGGGCTTGAAGAGCTCGAGCGCCATGACCTTCGGCAGGCCGCACTGGTGCAGCTTCAGCTCCGGGCCCACGACGATGACGGAGCGGCCCGAGTAGTCCACGCGCTTGCCCAGCAGGTTCTGGCGGAAGCGGCCCTGCTTGCCCTTCAGCATGTCGCTGATCGACTTGAGCGGGCGGTTGCCCGGACCGGTCACGGGACGGCCTCGGCGCCCGTTGTCGAACAGCGCGTCCACGGCCTCCTGCAGCATGCGCTTCTCGTTGTTCACGATGATCTCCGGCGCGCCCAGGTCCAGCAGCCTCTTGAGCCGGTTGTTGCGGTTGATGACGCGTCGGTAGAGGTCGTTCAGGTCCGAGGTCGCGAAGCGGCCGCCGTCGAGTTGGACCATCGGGCGCAGGTCCGGCGGGATGACCGGGATCGCGTCCAGGATCATCCACTCGGGGCGGTTGGCGCTCGTCTTGAACGCGGCCACGACCTTCAGGCGCTTGATCGCCTTCTGGCGCTTCTGGCCCTTCCCCTCGCGGATCTGCTCGCGCAGCTCGGCCGCGAGCGCTTCCAGGTCGATCTGGGCAAGCAGGTCCTTGACGGCCTCGGCACCCATCCCCCCGCGGAAGTAGTCGCCGTAGCGCAGCTTCATCTCGCGGTAGAGCGTCTCGTCCGCGATCAGGTCCTTCGGCGCGAGCTTCTGGAAGCGCTCGAACGCCTCCAGGAGCAGGTCGCGGCGCTCCGCGTACTCCTCGTCGAGGTCCTTGGCGTCGCGCTTGGCCTCGGCCTCGATGCGCTTGACGCGGTCCTCGGCGGGAACGTCCTCGTCGACGAGCTCGCCCTCTTCCGGCTCCGCCTCGCCGCGCGCGATGGCCACGAGGCGCTCGCGCTCCTCCTCGATCGCGGCGATCTCCTCGGCCTTCTCCGCGTCGAGCCCGGCGAGGTCGGCGTCGAGCTCCTCCCGCAGCATCTGCAGGTCGGCCTCGCGGTCCTCGTCGTTCACCGACGTGATGATCGACGACGCGAAGTAGAGCACCTTCTCGAGGTCCTTGGGCGCGGTGTCGAGCAGGTAGCCCATGCGGGAGGGCACGCCCTTGAAGTACCAGATGTGGCTCACCGGCGCGGCGAGCTCGATGTGCCCCATCCGGTCGCGGCGCACCTTGGCGCGAGTCACCTCGACGCCGCACCGCTCGCAGATGATGCCCTTGAACCGCACGCGCTTGTACTTGCCGCAGTAGCACTCCCAGTCCTTGGTCGGCCCGAAGATCTTCTCGCAGAACAGGCCGTCCTTCTCGGGCTTGAGCGTGCGGTAGTTGATGGTCTCCGGCTTCTTGACCTCGCCGCGTGACCACTGGCGGATCTGCTCCGAGGAGGCCAGGCCGATCCGGAGCCTATCGAAGTTGTTGACGTCGACGTCGAGCAAGGTTGCTTCCTCCTAATGAGGCGCCGGGCGCGCCGATGAGCGCCCCCGTCACTTCCTCTGGGATCCTGCCTACTCCCCCGGGTCCTCGCTGAGTGAGGCGTCCAGCGCCGAGACGTCGGCCTCGATGAGCTCCTCGAGGCTGCTCTCCTCGGCGCCCTCGCGCTCCTCCTCGCCGATGCCGGTGAGGTCCAGCCCGAGCTCCTCGGCGGTCTTGAAGATGTCCTCCTCGGCCTCTTTCAGCTCGATCTCCTCGCCCGTCTCGGAGATGATCTCCACGTCCAGGCACAGCGACTGCATCTCCTTGACGAGCACCTTGAAGCTCTCGGGGATGCCCGGCTCGGGGATGTTCTCGCCCTTGACGATGGCCTCGTAGGCCTTCACGCGGCCCAAGACGTCGTCGGACTTGATGGTGAGTATCTCCTGCAGCACGTAGGCGGCGCCGTAGGCGTACAGCGCCCAGACCTCCATCTCGCCGAAGCGCTGGCCGCCGAACTGCGCCTTGCCGCCCAG
>JACUUM010000029.1 GCA_014859305.1 Coriobacteriia bacterium | reverse complement strand
CCGCGAGGCCCACGAGCTCGCGCGTCTTCTCGTCCAGCGTCTCGGTGTACTCGAACCGCAGGATCTGCCGTCTGATCGCCATTCCGCAGCCTCCCGACTCGCGTCCTCCCGCCCCGTCCGCCGACGGGCTCGGTCCGCCATCCGTCTTGTTCCCAACCGCCGATCGCCTGCCACCTCCTCGGTGAGCGTCGCGGACGGCACGCTCCCCGAAGGTGCGCTGCGCGGCGACGCCCCACTCGAGGTCGTTGTTGTTGACGCTTCTGATTTCTCTGACTATTCTGATGATGATCCGGGCGCGTCGAACGAGCGGAGGCCGGCATGGCGAAGGAGAGCGCGGGCGGGGGCTGTGGGCCGGAGCCCGCCTGCTGCCGGATGGAGGCGGTGGTGAGCGTGGACGAGCGCGGGCAGCTCGTGCTGCCGAAGCACGTCCGGACCAGGCTCGGGCTCGAGGCGGGCGACAAGCTCGCGGTGGTGACGTACGGCGAGGGCGCCGGCACCTGCTGTATCGCTCTGGTGCGCGCCGACAGGTTGGCCGAGGCCGTCAGGGACATGCTCGGCCCGTTGCTGGAGGGAAGGTGACCGGGGATGGACGACGTCAAGAGGGCGGTGCGTGAGCGCTACGCCGCGCGGGCTCGGGCGAACGCCCCCGAGCGTCAGGAGTGCGCGTCGCCGGCCTGCTGCGATTCAGGGGGCGCCGGCTGCCAGGCGGGCTACTCCCCCGCCGAGCTCGCGGAGGTCCCGATAGGCGCCGGCCTGGGTCTTGGCTGCGGCGACCCGACGGCGGTCGCGGCCCTGCGGGAAGGCGAGACGGTGGTCGACCTGGGCTCGGGCGGCGGCATCGACTGCTTCATCGCGGCTCGGCGAGTCGGCCCTGCCGGCAGCGTGATCGGCGTGGACATGACCGCCGAGATGATCGACCTCGCCCGGCGCAACGCGCGCGAAGGCGGCTACGGCAACGTCGAGTTCCGCCTCGGCGAGCTCGAGGCTCTGCCGGTCGCGGACTCCGTGGCGGACGTCGTGATCTCGAACTGCGTGGTCAACCTCGTCCCGGACAAGCCGCAGGCGTTCCGCGAGGCGTTCCGCGCGCTCAAGCCGGGGGGGCGACTGGAGGTGAGCGACATCGTGACCCTCGGAGAGCCGCCCCAGGCGCTCAGGGACTCGGTCGATGCCTATGCGGGGTGCCTCGCGGGCGCCTCGCCCAAGGAAGGCTACCTGGCCGACATCGCGGCCGCGGGGTTCGAGGACGTGCGGGTCACCGAGGAGCGCCCGTTCGCGGACGAGGACGACTCGACGTTGGCGATGCTCGTGGACGACCTGGGACTGGCCGGGCGGCTGTCGCCGGAGCAGGCGCGAAACGCCGCGGGCCTGTTCGCGAGCGTGCACGTCAGCGCGCGCAAGCCCGTCGGATAGCCACGGGCCGGCGGGAACCGCGGAGCGACCAAGCGGATCGGCCGGCCGGCCTCGCTGCCGGCGGCGGCCGCGCTACTCCCCGAAAACGCCGCCCCCGCCCAGCTCGCCGCCCATGTCCGCCCCGACCCCGGCGCCGAAGCGCTCCTGCGCCACGCGCCGGAGCTCGCCGACGAGGTCGTCCCGGGCCCACTCGCCCTCGGGCATCTCCTCCATGAGCCGCTTGACCTCCTGCGGGAGGTCGGAACCGCGTGCCTTCCCGAGCAGCTCGTCGCGAGAGACGCGCTCGCCGGTGTTCTCGGCGATCCAGCCCTGCATGCGGTCTATCTGCGCCATGTCCATGACGTCCTCCCTGGCCTCAGGGCCGATCCCTACCCCTCCAGCCGCTCGCGGTAGGCCGCGTAGTCCGTGTCGTGCAGGAAGTCGAGCACGCGCCTGCGGCCGATGCGCAGCAGTACCCACGGAGCGAACTTGAACTGCAGGTGCAGCCACGCCCACTCGCGGAGCCTGTCGAACCCCCCCAGGGTCCTGAGATACGCTCGGTGCCCCGGTCCCAGGCGCCGGTACCGCAGCAGCAGCCCGCCGAGGAACGCGCAGGTGAGCCGGACCCGCGAGTAGAAGCGGCGGTACTCCGCGAGGACTCGGTCCTGCATCTCGCGTGGGGACATGTTCTCCGGGCGGATGGACACGTGCATGCCGTCGAGGAACCGCAGCTCCGCGAGGTCGCGGAAGATCACGCGGCCCGCACGCTCGTGCTCGGCGGTCCGCTTCGTGCCCGGGAGCGGCGTCTCGAACAGGTACTGGAGGCTGGTCACGTACCGGCGGGCGTAGCGGCCGTTGCGCCTCAGCGTCTCGACCGTGTCCCCCGCCAGGGCGATGAACATGCCGTGCACCAGCAGTCCGTACCCGCGCATCGCCTTCAAGGCGGCGGCCATGCGCGTGCTGTCGTCGCGCTTGCCGATCTCCAGGAGGCCGGCGTCGTCGGCCGACTCCACCCCCACGCACACCATCGTGGTCGGGGCGAGGTCGCGCAGCAGACGCAGGAGCTCGTGGTCGAGCCGCCCGTCCGAGTCGAACACCGCGTCGGCCCTGAGCTGCACCGCGATGGGCCGCGAGAAGCCGCGCTCGATCGCTCCTCGGAGGAAGCGCTTGAACGAGGGCTTGTTGGCCGCGGCGTTGTCGTCGATGAGGAACGCCCCTCCCCGGCCGGCTTCCTGGCAGCGAACGAGCTCCTCGACGCTCGTCTCCTCCTCGCGCAGCACGTACCGGGGCCAGATCTCGTGCACCTCACAGAACCCGCAGCGCTCGGGACACCCGCGCGAGCGCCACACGAGACCGGTCGTCCGCTGCTCCGCACCCGCCACCAGCGACTCGTCCACCAGCGGCAGCGCGGAGACCTCCTCGCGCGTGAGCTGACGCGGGGGCGGTCCGCTGCGCAGGGCGCCGTCCTCCATCCAGCACACCCCGGGCACGTCGCGCACGTCCGCACCCTCGGCCAGCTTCCGGAGGAACTCCGGCAGGGTGAACTCCCCCTCGCCCCTGATGACGTAGTCGGCACCCGCTTCGAACGCTCGTTGCGGCGCGCAGGTCGGCTCCGGTCCGCCGAGGACGATCGCGGCAGCCGGGTTCCGCCTCCGCGTCTCGCTCACGAGGTCGCGAGTGCGGGTGAGCGTGCAGGTGATCGCGGAGAACCCGACCACGCGGGCGCCGCCGACGAAGTCCCAGTCGATCGAGTCCTTGCCGCTCACGTCCTCGATGAAGCCGCGTACCTCGAACCCCGCGTCGCGCACCACCGTCGCGAGGATCGCCGTCCCGCGCCCCATGGAGACGTGGGAGTATATGTTCAGCCCGGGCGAGCCGGCTTCGACGAGCGCGACCCGCAGGGGCTCGGCCGGTACCGCCATGTGATCCCCCTCGAGAGTTTCGTACCCCGCTGACGGCGCGGCTGACCCTGGAAGAGAGGAGGGTCGCCGCGCGGGCGATGCTCATCGCAGTCCGCGACCCACTCTACGCCCCCGCCCTCGTTCTCGCCATGAGCCCGAGCGCCGCGAACGCCGGCGGCCGTCGGGCTCCGGATCCCTGACCGGCCGCCGAGGATTGCGCCGCGGCCCGGTTCGGAATCATCCCCCGCATCGGCCTTCAGGGCGCGACCACCCTGTTCGCGCTGCGCGCTTCCGGCGTTCGCCCCCGAGTCGTGCGCGCGGCGGCGGCGGCGCTGGCCGCGGCCCTCGTCGCACTCGGGGCCGGCACCCTGCTGGGACTCGACGCCCTGGCTCTTCCGGGGCTCGCGGAGGCGCTTGCCGGCGCGCTGCTGCTCGCCGCTCCCGTCGCGGTGCTCCGAAGGATCGCGCACCACTCGCGGGTGGAGGCGGGCACCGTCCTCGGCGCGGTGTGCGTCTACATGCTCATCGGCCTCGTCTTCGCCTTCGTCTTCACGACCATTGGCCGAGCAGGCGCGCCGCTCTTCGCGGGCCGTGCCGACGAGTACTCCGATCACCTGTACTTCAGCTTCGTCACGCTCACCACGACAGGCTACGGCGACCTGGCCCCGCTCACGAAGTCGGGGCAGGCCCTCGCGGTGCTCGAAGCGCTGATCGGGCAGGTGTTCCTGGTCACCTTCGTCGCCAGGCTGGTCAGCCTCTACGGGTCGGAGCGCTCTCGCGGCGGCGTGCGGTAGACCTCATCCGGCCTACCGCCACCCGGTCTCCGCATCCGGCGTCGTGCCCATACGTAGACCACCACGACGGCGACCAGAGCGGCCACCACGACGGCGACCAGCGGCGCGGACACACCCTCCCCGGTGAGCAGGTCTATGATCGCCGCCGACCCGACGGTGTAGAGCAGCACACCCGGAAAGCTCGCCAGCCCGGTCATGAGCGCGTACGTGCCGAAGGGAACGGCCGTCAACCCGAGCGCGTAGCCCATCACGCCGAAGTGGAAGACCGGGACGAACCGCACGAACCCCACGGCCAGGGGGCCGCTGGCCGCCACCGCGCCGTCCAGCCGCCGGAACCCGCGGCGGCGGCACAGCCTCTCGTGCACCTCGTCGCGCGCGACGTAGCGCGCGATCAAGAAGGTGGCCGCCGAGGCGCCGTTCACGGCGACGGCCACCGAGACGGTTCCCACGACCGGACCGAACAGAGCGCCGCCCGTGACGGCCACGACCCCGGCCGGCACGAGGACGGTGACGGCGAGGGCGCCGAGCGCTGCGTACGCGACCGGGCCGAGCAGCCCGAGGGAGGCCACCCACCCCTGGAGCCGCTCGAAGGACTCGCCGACGCCGAGGACCGGCCACGACACCGCCAGCATCGCGACGGCGGTGGCGAGGACGACGAACCGCCAGGGAAGCCGCTGCGTCCGCCTATCGAGGCCGTCGTCGGCCTCCATGCATTCCAGCATCCTGTCCGGCTCCACGACCCACCTCCTTCCAGGTCTGTACCCGGCGGCGCTGCCGCGGCCGCGCAAGGGGCATCTACCTTCCAGCCACCTGACAGGCGAGAGGGGATCGGAGCGGAGATGACGAGCTTCGACGAATCGGTCGACTTCTTCGACCGGATGCGGCAGTCCGAGTGGGGCAGGCGGGTCATGGAGGAGTTCATCGCCTTCATCGGCCCCCGGCCGTCCTGGACCGCTCTGGACATCGGCTGCGGCGCGGGCAACCTCTCGTTGACGCTGGCGAGCCGGGTGGCGCGTGTGGAAGGCATCGACGTCTCCCCGAGGATGGTGGAGCGCGCGAGGGAGAAGTGCGCCGCCTCGACGCCGGCGAACTGCGCCTTCCGGGTCGCCCGGGCCGAGGAGCTGCCCTACGCGGAGGTCACCTTCGACCTCGCGACCACGTCCTCGGTGCTCTACCTCGTCTCCGATCAGCCGCGGGCGGCCGAGGAGATGGCGCGCGTCACGCGCTCGGGCGGGCTCGTCGCCCTGCACGAGCCGACGCCCCTGATGACGCCGGCGCGCATGGACCGCCACCTGGAGGAGAGGCGGGCCGCCGGAGAGGACGTCTCGGGGCCGTCGGGATGGGCACGGGCGGCGGTGTCGCACTCGCCGCTCACCGAGGAGCGCGTCGTCGAGCTGTTCGAGCCGCACGGCCTGCGCTTCGCCGAGTCGCGGCGGCGCATGGAGGGCATGGTGCTCGAGGCGAAGCTGCTGAGGCGGTGACGCCGGGCGCCCGCTCGTCACCCGCCGAAAGCCGCGGCGCGCAGCTCGCGCCAGCGCGGGTCGCCCACCGCCGCCTCGCCGCCGATCACGTAGAGGTCGAGCAACTCGCCGCGAAGCGAGCGCAGCAGCGCGGTCGCCTGCCGGTCACGGCCGGCCGGCGGCGTCAGGACGAGCGGGGCGCGGAGACGCGCGCCCAGGGTGGACGCCGCGAGGCCGTCGGGGTACGAGGCCCCCGAGGCCGCGAGCGCGCGAAGCGGCAGGAACCCCTCGGCGAGCGCGAGCTCGGCGAGCAGACGCGAGGTCTCGTAACGATCGCGCCCGCCCACCCGCCGCGGGGATGGCAGCCGCCGCAGCACGCTCTCGCTCACGGCGGCGGAGCCTCCCACCACGAGCGTGCTTCCCGCGCGGCTCGCCGCCACCGCCTCGCGCGTGACGCCCGGCAGCGAGCTTGGCCGCGTGAGCAGGATCGGCGCGCCTTCAGCGGCGGCGAGAGGGCCGGCCGACAGCGCGTCGGCGAAGCCCTCGCCGCTCGCGACGAACACGCGATCGGGGCGGCCCGACAACGCCCTCAGACGCACAGCCACCTTCGCCGCGGTCTCGTACCGGTCCCTCCCGGCGATCCGCTCCACGCTGACGCCCCTGAGCGAGTCGAGCCGCCTCGCCACGGAGCTGTCCACCGCCGGGCCGCCGCCGACGACGACCGCCTTCCTCGCGCCGAGTCTGGCGATCTCGTCGGCGAGCGCGGAGGGGAGGCGCGTGCGCGGCGTCAGCAGGATCGGCGCGTCGAGCGCGACCGCCAGCGGGCCGGCGACGAGCGCGTCGGGGAACGTCTCGCCCGAAGCCACGACCACGGTCTGCGCGCCGTTGGGGAACGACTTGCGCGAGACGCGCACGGACGTCTTCGTGCGGTCGGCGCCCGCGAGCCGGGAAGCGACGGGCTTCTGCTCGCGGGAGGCGAAGCCCTCCGGGGTGATGAGGAACAGCCGGTTCGCCTCGATGGAGGCTCCGTTGCGCCACTCCATGAACACCACCGAGGAATCGTCCCCCTCGGCGGCTTGCGGCTGGTTGTACAGCGTGCCGGGCTCGGCGGGCGAGAGAAGCTCGCCGCCCTGCCAGGCCTCCCCGTCGACCGACGACCACCGGCGGATCCCGCCCCCGCGGTCCTGGTACGTGCGGTCGCCGCCCCCGTCTCCCGCGCTGCCCCCCGTCACGACGACCGCCTCGAAGCCTCCGGTCGAAGGAGCGCGCAGCGTGCCGGAGTCGAAGAAGTGGTCGGTCTCAGCGATGGGCCCGTCGACCCACCCGGCGCCGTCGTAGCGCGAGAACCGCCACGCGTACGACGCCGGACCGGAACCCGAGCCCGTGAGGTAGAGCACGCCGGGGGTGCCGTCCGCGGCGATCCGCGGCGTGGGCTGGTTGACGTAGCGGCTGCCCGAGGAGACGACCCGGCAGGCCAGCGCCGCGCCGGAGCCCGGCTTGACCGGCAGGGCGGGAGCGGCGCCGCCGGCGTCGCGCCAGACCCCGTCCGTCCCTCGGCGGAGGAAGTGCAGGTCGTACCGGGCCCACTTGGCCCGATCGCGGTAGGCGGCGAAGTCCACGCGGACGAACGCGCACGCCACCGTACCGTCCTGCCCTGCGGCGAAGCCGGCGTACCAGAGGTTCTCGCCCGAGGAGGCCAGCACCCGCAAGGGCGCGGACCATGTGCGTCCCCCGTCGGGCGAGGTCCGTGACGTCCAGCACTGCCCCTGCCCGGGGAGCTGCTCGCGCATGAACAGCTCCAGCGTGCCGTCGGCTCTCACGACCGGCTGGGGGTAGGTCGTGCTCGAGCCGATCTCGGGCATCGCGAGCCAGGCGCCGATGTCGAGCGGGCGCTCTGAGCGAGCGTGACGCATCGGGTCGTGGTGCGGGCCGTAGAACACGTGGACGTACCCGCCGGAATCCACCGCCAACGCGGGAGCGCCGTGCGTGTCGCCGGCGAGAGAGCTCTGTCCCACGCGCACCGGCCCGCGCCACGCGCGCGTGTCGTGCCGGTACTCCGCCACGTAGGGGTGCAGCCCCGGACCCTGGTACGCCACGAACGTGCGCTCGCCGACGGTGAGCGCCTGGGGCCGGATCGCGAAATCGAGGTAGAAGGCCTCCTTGGCCCCGTCGCGGACGAAGAACGGCCGAGGAGCGCCCGCGGCCGCGGGAGCCGGCAGCGCGAGAGCCGAGGCGAGCGCGAAGACGAGAGCGCCGCTGCGTAGCCGGCGGTTCCGGTTGGCACGACGGAGGTGCACGCGTTCCTTCCGCAGGGGGCGACACAGAGTGTGGCGGGGGGCGCGAGCCGGGGTCAAGCCCCCTCGGGCGGCGCGGGTATGAACACGCGAGCGACGAAGGGAGGCAACCATGGGGCGGACGCGATTCATGCTGTCGTACGGGACGGTGACCGCGCTGTTCGGGCTCGGGACGTTCGCCGCCGCGCACGTGTTCTGGCCGCTGGCCGTCGTCGCACCCGTGTACCTCGTGGTCGTCTGGATGGTCCTCCACCGGCTGCGCATGTGCGCATTCTGCCGGCAGAGGGATTGCCCGGGGCACCCCATCGGGCGGCCGCCCGCGGGCGCCGAGCCGGGCTTCCGCGGCTGGGAGAGGCCGGCGTTCTACACGTCGTTCCCGCTGATGGTGGGCGCGCTGCTGATCGCGGTCTTCATCTACGACCGCGTCTTCGGGTTCGTGGCGCTGGGTTATGCTGCGTTCGCGCTGTGGTCCTACGGCACCAAGGTCTGCCCCACCTGCGAGTTGCCCTGCCCGCTGTCCGCCGCGCGGGGCGCCGCAGCCGCCGGCGCTAGTACTCGTCGGGTGGAGGAGCGGGTCCCTCGCCGGTAGCGCCGCGCCCCTCGCCTTCCGATGACGGCGGGGCCTGCGTCGCCTCGCCCGCCTCCTCGCGGCGCAGGCGGGCGGCCAGGTTGCCGAGCTCCACGCTCACGCGGTCCAGCGCGGAGATCACGTGCGGGCGTGCCTTGTCGGCCGCGTCGACCGACGCGTCACGGATGCCGCGTGCGGCACGTTCCGCCTCCACCCGCGCGCGCTGCGCCTGCGGGGAACCCGCGGCGCCGGAGAACGCCTTGGAGACCGTGTCGCCGAGCTCCCGAAGGCTGTCTCCGAACTCCGTCCACACGTCTCGCCCCGCGCCGGCGGCCTCGGCCGCCTCGGGCATGGGCTGCATCATCGAGAAGACCGTCCCGCCCGGGTCGCGCATGTACGCGACCCACCCGATCCGCGGGACCTCGCTCTTCCCTGCGACGACCTCCGCCCCGGAGTCCACCGCCCGCATGATCGCGTCGTCCAGGTCCGGCACGTCGACGGTCAGCGCGACGCGCTGATCGCCGGCCACGCCGAACGGCGCGATGGCGCCGTCGATGCCGATCTGCTCGCGGGGGCCGGTGCCGACCAGGTGGTACTCGAAGGGCCCCGACCAGGACTCGATGTGCCAGCCGAAGACCGACCGGTAGAACTCGGTCACCTTGGCGGTCTCGTCGGTGTAGATCTCGAAATGCACCACTCTCCCCATGGCTCCTCCTCGGCTCGGGGCTGCCCGCGCGCGTCGGGGGACGGGCGCGAGGGCCACACGGTGGATATTCCCCTAGCGGCTTCGCGAACCCGCCCGTCTGCGGATCGCGATGAGGATGCCCGCGCCGATCGCGAGCACGGCGCCGAGGACCAACAGCGGCACGGGGTCGAAGGCCGCCTGGCCGTAGAGGCCCAGCACGATCCTCGGCACGCGGACGAGCGTGCGGACGGCGTCCCCTGCGCCGAAACGCTCCGGCCCGCTGAACGCCACGACATAGGGGCCGGTGCGCCTGCCCCCGGATCCGGGCGAGACGCGCAGGTAGTAGCGCTGTCCGGCCTCGAGCGTGACCGTCGCCTCCTCGCCGCGGTACAGCGTCTGCAGCGTGAACGGCTCGAAGAACGTCTCGCGCCTCGGCGGGCTGGCCGCCTCCGCCACGAGGCGCGCCCCCGTGCCCGTCGCGCGCTCGACCGTCACCACCGGGCGGAAACGGCCGAGGTCCTCCTCGGCGGGGACGAGGATCGACACGTGTGTCGAGACGGGCTCCGAGGGCGTGAAGTCGTAGACGTCGAACAGCTCGTCCTCGGCGAGGTAGCCGTAGACGGCCAGGGAGACCTCCGGCGCGCGGACCCCCACGGCGCCGGGATACGGCTCGCTCGGGCGGCCGACCTCGTCGGAGGAGCGGGAGGGCTCCAGCACCGGAACGTGGGCGTACGCCGGAGCGGGCGCCGCGAGGGCGCACGCGAGCGCGACGGCCGCAAGGGCGGCTGCCGGGGCGGCGGTGCGGGCGAGGGGGGTCATGGCCTCTCCTTCCAGGATCATCACCGGTTTGATACCCGACCCGCCGGACGCGGATGTCCGGGGAGGGCACGTCGCGCCGGTTACCGCCGCCCCGCGCGCGGGTACCCGCCCTGCGAGGCGAGGACCGACGAGGAGGTGGTGCCGATGACCAGAGCCGCGAGGGGCCGTCGTCTGGCGATGCTGCGGCACCTGGAGGACAGCGCGACCCGGTCGGTGGAGGGCGTCGCCGGCCGGGCCGACGACGAGGCGCTCGAGGCGCGGGTACGGCGGATCGCCGACGACCACGAGCGGCACGTGCGCGAGCTCGACGACGCGCTGGAGCTGCTCCACCGCCGGCCGGGATCGGGCCTGCCCGAGGACTTCCGGGAGAGCGTCGGCGCCAGGACGGCAGCCCTGGACGCGGCGGAGGGACGCTCGGAGACGCTGCGCGAGGTGCTGGTGACCGAGCGGTTCGCCGCCGGCCAGTACGAGGACGCGCTGGCGAGCGGCGAAGTGGGCGACCTCGACGGCCTGCTCGCGCGGCACCTCGCGGACGAGCGGTCGCACGCGTACGCGCTCGAGCACGTCTTCGGCGGACGCTGAGGGCGGGCGGCTACACGAAGGGCGGGGCGCCGAGGAGATCGTCGGCGCGGCGCGCGTCCTCCCGGTCACCCAGGTCGGCCACCGCCGTCAGCAGAGCCGCCGCCTTGTCGCGCTCGGCCGTGGCGCCGTCCGCGTCCCCCGCGGCGCCGCGCGCCTCGGCCCGGCGGGCGAACACCTGCCCCAGCAGGAGGGCGCGTTTGGCGTCCAGGCGGCCGCCGGCGCCCAGCAGCGACACCAGGCTCGCGCCGGAGAGCGACTCGACGAAGCGCGGGTCCATCTCGAGCACCAGCCCGAGAGCCTCGCCGGAATCCTCGAGCGCCTCGCCGGCACGCCCCTCGGCGATCCTCAGCGCCATGCGGCGCAGCACGGCGCCCACCTGCTCGATGAGGCGCAGGATGTAGTCCTGCTGGTACAACGGCTAGGCTTCCGTCCCGTCGCGCCCGCTGGCAGGGGCGGCGTACCACGCCGCCGCCGGGAGCGCGTCCCGGACGGTCCTCGGCATCCGCACTCGGCACCTCCGCCTCTCGCGGCACCCATCGACGCCCCTTCCGGCGATACTCGGCGCGCCGGCCCGCGCCCGTCAAGTGCGTCCCGCACACTGGAGGGCCGGGCCTGTTCCGGCCGGGGATCGGATGTCGGCGCCAGACGCCGGCCGGACCGGGGGCAGGAACGAGCGGCCGCGCCCCGAATCCTCTTCCCGGGGGCAGGGCACCGACCCCGGGAACGGACACGACCATGGCGCTCGCGGAGACGCTGGGCAGGGTCGAGGCGGACATCGAACGGGGGGACCTCGGCAAGGCGCGCGACCGCCTGCTGGGCCTGCTGCGGACCTACCCCGCGAACCTCTACGTCCGCGACAGACTCGGCGAGGTCTACTGGCGGCTGCAGTACCCGGAGCTCGCCGGGCGGTACTGGTACCTCTTCGAGCCCGTCACGCCGGAGATGGAGCGCGCGTGCGCCGCCTTCGAGCGCAAGTTCGCCGCCGATGCCAGACCGATGCTCGCCGAGATCTCCTACCGAGGAGGGATCGACGCGATCGCGGGCTCTTTCGCGGAGCGGCGGCTGCGCGAGCTGGCCGCCGCCGCGGGCGCCGACCTCCGCTGCTTGGAGCCGAGGACCCGCCGGCGGCGTACGGAGCGCGAGGCGGTGATCGGAGGAGCGGCGTTCCTGATCATCGCCACGTGCATGCTCGTGTTCTCGCTGGTAGGGATCGTGGTCACGCTGCAGTGGCTCTTCCACGCGTTCGACTGAGCCCTGGCGAGGACCGCTCTCTCAGCCGCGCCCCGCCCCTGCCACGGGGGTGGACTGCTCGACGCGCGGCGCCGGCGTGGACGCGGGGACGACCAGCGTCTCGCCGGACGGCGAGGGAGCGATCGCCGGGGCGCCGGCCTCGCGGCGCGGCCGCCCCCCGGCTCCGGGGACGTCGAGCACGAAGGTGACGGACCGCGGGGTGCCCGCCTCCCCGGTCTCCGGAAGCGCGAGGCGCAGCGCGACGGCGTCTCCGGGGAGCAGCACGGAGGCGTGCTCCACGGTCTCCGGCGCCACCCGGGACGCCAGGAGGCCGGCGCGCCATTCCCGGGTCGAGCGATGGCCGCCGGCCGCGGCGATGTCGAGCGCCAGAGTGCCCGCCGCGGCGAAGGCGAGCGCCCGCTGTGCGGGCATGACCGACGCGACCAGAAGGGCCGCCCGGGCGCCGGGGGCCTCGGACAGCCGGAACGCCTCGCTGATCAGCCGCAGTGCCTTCTCGGGCGCGACGCCCTTGGCGGCCAGCGCGTGGAACGCGTGCCTCACGGCGTCGGCCTCGAAGCCGCCCTCGTCGGCGAGGCAGACCGCGAGCGCCGCTTCCCCGGAGCCCGATCCCGTCACGTCCCACCACGCCAGGGCCTCCTCGACGGAGGTCCGGAAGTGCAGGCGCAGCACGTCGAGGCGACCGCTGCGCCCGGTCCGGACCCCGCCCGAGGGGTCGACCTCGTAGCAGGCGGCCCGGTCCGGCCGGGGCTGGGAGCCCATGGGCGTGGCGGCAGGCTCGGCGGCGGCCGCGGGCTCGGCGAGCGGTTGCGCGGCGGCGGGTGCGGCGGGGGGCGCGGGTGACGGCGGCGGGTCCGGGCGGTCCTCGGCGGGGGCGGCCCGCTCGGAGGCGAGCAGCAGCGCCACGGCGTCCGCGAGCGACTCGAGCGCCGCCCGGAGAGGCGTGTCGAAGCGCGTGGGCTCGGGCCACTCCAGCCCCAGCACGCCCAGCGGCCGGCCGGAGGCGACCAGCGGGAGCAGGCAGTACGCCTGCGTCGCGATCCCCTCGCGCCAGCGGGCGATGCCGCTCCCGCCCCGTCCCGGGCCGGCGCCGTGAGCCGAAGCGCGGAAGACCGCGCTGCGCTCCGCGAAGGCCTGGGCCGTCTCCGCCATCGACTCGAAGCCGGCCGGCACGATGTGCTTCGTCAGGGGCGCGTGGCTGCCCGCCGCCGCCACCGGCTTGAGCACCACCCGGCCGGAGCGGTCCTCGGCCAGGGAGAGTATCGCCGCGCTCAATCCGAGCCCGCCGACGCACGAGGCCACGGCCGCCTCCCCGGCGGCTTCCTCGCCGGCGCAGCCCTCGCGCCCGAGCCCGAGAAGCTCGCGCACGAGGCGCGCGACATCGTCGAGACGGGCCTGGGCCGTGGCCGCCTCCGGCGTACCCCCTTGGATCATCACGCCTCCCGGACCGGATGGGTCTTGGGACAGTATACGCAAGCGAAGGCGCGGGCGGGGCGGCGTTGTGTAGCGCCCTGAGCGGGCGGGAACCTACCTCTCCCGACCTGCGATAGGAGCCGGCGATGGCACGCCAGAGAGAGAGTCTGAGCGAACTCGCCTTCATGGAACGGGAGCTGTCCTGGCTGGCCGACGAGGCCGCCGGGCGCATGACCGACCCCGACGTCGCCGAGCACCTCAGGGACCTCCGCGACGACCACGAGAACGCCGCCGCACGGCTCGGGGAGGCGCTGGAGGACGCCGGCGGGGAGGCGGGCGTCCCGGGCGAGCTGCGCGAGTCCGTCCGGGCCCTTCAACGTGGCGTGCGTCACGCGCACGACGCCGACGGCGTGGTCGCCGCGATGCTCGACGCGGAGCGGGCCGGCCTGGCCTCGTACGAGTCGGCGCTGGAAACGGGCCTGCCCGAAGAGACGGGCCGGCTGGTGCGGGAGCGGCTCGCGCAAGCGCGCGGCCGCGTCGGCTTCCTCGCCGAGGTCGCTCCCGAGATGCTCCCCCGCCGGTAGCACGCGCCTAGGGGACCCGGGGGAGCGGCTCGTTCCTCGACGTCTCGGTCGACGCCCCGGGTTCCAGGTACTTACGCCGCAGCCCGCCGATGAGCTCGTGGAACTCCTCGTGCCGTCCCTCGCCCACTGTCACGCGCTCGTGCTCCTCGTACGCCTCGGCGAGCCGGCGCCTCTCCTCGGGAGGGAGCGCCTCGTCGGCCATGGGGAAGAGCACGTCCTCCTCGGTGTCGATGTGCCGCCGGAGGAGCTCGGCGTAGCCGTGCAGGTCTCCGGCCAGCTCGCGGGCCACGGTGACGTCGCCGGCCTCGTAGCGGTCGAGCCGCTCGGCGATGCGCCCGACGTAGTTGCGTCCCATGACGTGCTCCCCAATCAGCAAGCCGATGGTGTCCTCGGCTCCCGCCACTCCGGCCTCGCGCATCGCCGGGAAGAGCATCCGCTCCTCTTTGGCGTGGTGGCACGCATCGACGAACTCCCTAAGGAACTCGAGGATGTCCCGCATGTCCTCGGCAGGGACCGAGCGCGCCTCCTCGAAGCGCTGCTCCATCTCCTCGATCACGCCCAGCACCGCCATCACGGCGCGGTGCTCGGTTCGCAGGTCGGCCGTGCACTCCGTCGGCGTCATCGCCGCCTCCTTCCCTCACCGGTAGTGATACCCCCGCTTCGCCGACGGCCCGCTCGAGACCGGCGTGCTTCTCGCAGTCGACGGGGCTCGGGCGCGAGGCTCGGGGCGGCGGGGCTCGAGCGGCGGACGCTCACGGGCCGGCGCCACGCGGTACCGTCAGTTTAGCCCTCCAGGCCGTTCGGAAAAGTGCATACGAAGACCGAGGAGGTGGAGCAGATGCATCGCGAGGAGCGCGAGGGCGACGAGGAGCGGCTGCCCGCTCAGCCCCTGCCGGACACCGAGCTTCCCGAGGCGCCTCCCGACGCCGAGGACTTCGTGGCCGATGACGCGGCCGTCGTGCGCGGGACGCCCGGCGAGGCGGGTTCGGAGGTGGCGCACCGCCCGCCCTCGCCGGGAGAACCGTTCCCGGGCGGAGGGGACATGGCCGACGCCGAGGTCGAGCGCGACCTCGAGGACCTGTGAGGCACGGGCACAGTTACCCCGCGCCACGCGCGGGTATCAACCGGGCACGCCGGCGGCCGGGTCGTCTCGGCCGTCCCGGCGTCCACACGAGCGTCTAGGGGGCGGAGGATGGACGAGCACGCAGCGGTCAAGAGGATCACGCATCTGATGCGCATGGAGGAGACGGCGCGCGAGGCGTACGACGCGGCACTGGCCAAGGTGCCGGGCAGCAAGATCCGTCCGTCGATGGTGCGGTTCCGCCAGACCCATCAGGAGCATGCCGAGGGCCTGCAGCGGCTCACGGCCGAGGTGGGCGAGGGGCCCGTGGGCAGCGGCGCCTACCAGGCGTACATGGACGACGTGGTCGACTCCGTGCGGCAGGCGCGGGACTACCACGGCCTGTTCTCCACGATGCGCACGATGGAAGCGGCGCTTCGCCTCCAGTACGAGGAGGCCGTCGGGTCGGGGCTGCCGGATGAGGCGGCTCAGACGGTGCGCGCCTACCTCCGCGACGAGCAGGAGATGCCGAACCTGCTGAACATAGCCGGTCATGGACTGGGCCAGGCCTGACGCGGGAGAACCGGGGAACAGCCGCGGGAGGGGACTATGAACGACCGGGAGACCGTGACGACGCTCGGGACCTTGCGCTACCTGCACGACCGCTCGGCGGAGATGGCCGACGCGGCCATGGCCACGCTGGGCGACGGGGAGGCCGCCAGACTGGTGGCGGGCTTCCGTGACGAGCACGCCAGGCGCTCCGAGGAGCTGGCGGGCATGCTCTCGCGGATGGGAGCGGCGTCGGCCTCACCGCCGCCGGGCTTCGGCGAGCTCGAGCGCGAGCACCTGCGGCTGGTCCGCGAGGCCGGGCGCCGGGACGAGGCGCTCGAGGCCCTGCTGCTGATGGAGGAGGTCGCCGCCGCTCAATACGGCCTGGCCTCGGCGATGGAGCTTCCCGAAGAGCTGGCGTCCACCGTGCGCGAGCACCTCGCGTCCGAGCAGTGGCACGTCTCGGCGCTGGCCGACCGGATCGGGACGCTGCCCATCGAGGTCGCCGGCGGCGGGGTCTCCACGGACCATCTCTACGTCGACGACAGGAACCCCGACGACTTCGACTCCACCCCCGAGGGGTTGTCGCACTCTCACTAGCGCCCTCGCGCTGCCACCCGGCGGCGCGGGTGACGCATCCGGTGAGCGTGGAGTAGCGAGGCGAAGCACAGGCCCGCCCCCAGCGAGAGCCTGGCCAGGCCGTCGAGGCGCAGCGGACTCTGCCCGTAGAGCCCGAGCCATATCCTCGGCACCTTCGCCGTGGCGCTCAAGCCCTCCGTGGCGCTGACGCGTCCGGTCCCGGCGAGGTTGACGACGTAGGGCCCGCGGTACCCGTCCGGACCGGGTTCGACCCGCACGTAGTATGTCTCGCCGGACTCGAAGCGCACGCGAGCCGGGCCCGTGGGCCGCAGCTTCTCCAACGAGATCGCGTCGTACACGTGGTCGTCGGGGGCCGCTCCGGCCTCGGCCGACCACGCGATCCGCTCTCCTCGGGCGTCGAGGATCGCGAGCGCCGGCATGGCCTCGCCGCCGGACTCGAGCGGGACGCTCACGGTGATCCCCTCCTCGGCGGTGACCGGCATGATGAACACGTAGGCGTCGAAACGCTCCTCGGGGCCGAGGTACCCGAAGACCGCTCGCGAACGGTCCGGCGGAGGGATCGGGATGGCGGCGGGCAGCGGTTCTCCGGCGTAGCTGCGCGCGTCCGACTCGGCTCCGAGGGGCTCGGTCCCCGGAAGGCGCGTGAACACGGGCAGCGGGGCGAGCAGGAGCGCGACGGCGGCCACGACGGATTGCGCGGCCCCCACGGCGAGCACGCGGCGCAACCCGCGGCCGGGGGGCCTCCCGTGGTCTGCCGCCGACGATGACCGAGGCTGTCGCATCCGCCGCCTCACCCCGCCTTCTGACACCGGGGACACCAGTACGCGGAACGGCCGCCGAGCTTGACCCGCTCGACCGTGCCGGCGCACCGGCCGGGGCACGGCTCGCCCTCGCGGCGCCGGCGCAGCAGCCAGCCTTCCGGCATCCGGGCCGGGTCGCCCTCGGCCTCGACGGCGGCGCGCAGGACTTCGCGCAGGGCCCGGTACAGCCTGCGGCGCCTCGGCGCGCTCATCCTAGCGAGCCTCTCGAGCGGCGCGATGCGGGCCTGGAAGAGGATCTCGTCGGAGTACACGTTGCCGATGCCGGCGACGAGGGACTGGTCCATCAGCGCCGCCTTGACCCGCCCGCGTCGGCGCTCGAGCAGGCGCAGGAACGCCTCCTCGGTGAGCGCGGGGTCCAGCGCGTCGGGGCCGAGCCGACGCGAGTCCGCGAACCCGCCGGGCGAGTCGGCCAGCGCCACGCGCCCGAGCCGCCGCCGGTCCACCAGCGCCAGCGCGCCGCCGCCGGCGCCTGCGAAGCGGAGCAGCAGGCGCGTCTCCGCCGGCGGGACCTCCCCCGCCTCGAGCCGCAGCAGCCGCCCCGTCATCCCGAAGTGCAGCGCGAGCCACGGCCGGGCGGCCCCGTCGGCGAGCCTCACGAGCAGGTTCTTGCCGATGCGGGCGGTGGAGGCGAGGCGAGCGCCTCGAAGCGCCTCGTGGAGCTCGCGCGCCCTCGTCCCGCGCGTGACGTAGCCGTCGACGCGCTCCACCTCGGCCACGCGCCGGCGCAGCGAGGTCCGCTCGAGGTAGCGCCTCATGGTCTCGACATCGGGCAGCTCCGGCACGGGCGGACATCCCCTCCCTCGACGGCCGAAAGAAGGGTACCCGCGACGGGCGCGCTCGAACGCGGCAGGCCGTCGGGACGGGAAGGGAGGCGGCTGCCGGTCGAGGAGGAGGGCGTGCGTCAGGCGCCGAGGACGGCGCGGCGCGCCGAGACGTCCTCCAACGCGACGACGTAGCCGCCGAGGCGGCCCGTGCGGTCGGCCATCGGTGCGGCTGAGACGAGCAGGGAGGCGGTCGCGCCGTCCGGCCACTCCAGGACCAGCGGGACGTCCTCCACCGCCGCGCGGCGGGGACACAGCGAGGCGAAGCCGCGCTCGAGAGGCTCACCCGCCGGGTCCCGCACCCGCCACGCGGGATGCGGCAGCGTCACCGAGCCGGCCGCCTCCCCGATGTCCAGGGCCGCCCTCGCGCCCTCGCTCGCGAACGTCACCCCACCGATGTCGTCGACCACGAGCAGCCCGACCGGGCTGACGTCGATGACCTGCAGCAGGAAGTCGTGCTGCCGGCGCGCCATGCGGGCGCGACGGGCCTCGTCGAGGTACTGCTGGCGGGAGCGGAGAGCGTAGGCGGTGTAGGCGAGCAGCGGGACGAAGAACACCTCGGAGTAGTCCTCCACCACGTCGACGGCCTCGTAGCCGATCCCGTGTTCGAGCATGTTGGACACCGACACGAAGAGGTACACCGCCGCGGCGGCCGCGATGAGCATGCGTACGCCGGGGCTCGCCAGGCCGTCGCGCCGAGCGGGGATCCGTATCGCGACGAGGAACGCGACGAGGAACGCCAGCGCGCCGACGGCGTTGAACCCTACGATGACCGCCTCGGTCATTCCGGCTCGCCCTCCCACTCTCGGCGCGCGAAGGCGACGATGCCGAGAGCGAACAGGACACCGGCGGCGCCGACGGCGGCGTGCTCGAGGAGGTTGAACGCATCGGGGAGCACGTAGGCCTCGACGTTCGTGGCGAGGTGCGAGACGAGCATCGCCGCGTACGACCACTGAAGGAAGCGTGACCCGGGGATCGACAGCCCCCTGAGCGTCAGGATCACGACGGGGAGCAGCATCACGGTCACGCCGAGCGTGAGCATCTCCTCAGGACGCATCCGCGCCTCCCCCTGCAGACCGGATCCCAGGCCGCCGCGCCGGACGCCACGGCACCCCGGTAGAATCTCACACCCGCCGCCCTCGGGGAAGCGGACGACGGCGCGTCCGTCTCAGCGCACTATCTTGGAGATCGCAAGCTCGAGGATGTCCTCGGCGCCGGCCGCTTTGAGCTTGGGGATGAGGATGTTCACGCCGGCCTTGTCGACCACGGTCGTCACCTCGAGGTAGTCCACCGCGTAGAGCCGGTTGACGGTGGGCCGCTTCATGGCGGGCAGCTGAGCCACCACGGCGTCGAGCTTGTCCTCGGAGACGTTCATCGACAGCAGGACGCGCCCCCGAGCCTCGATCACGCCGAGGAGCAGCGTGCGGATCTCCTCGATCTCGCGGCGCTTGTCCGGATCCTCCCAGGCGTCCCGGCTCGCGAACAGGCGCGTGGTGGAGGTCATCAGCGTCTCGACGATCCGCAAGCCGTTGCGCCGGAGCGTCGCGCCGGTCTCGGTGAGGTCGACGAGGGCGTCCATCAGCTCCGGTACCTTCGCCTCGGTGGCGCCATAGGAGAAGTGCACCTCCACGGGGATGCCGAGCCGGTCGAAATAGGCCTTGGTGATGTTCGGGAACTCGGTGGAGATGCGGCTGCCCGGCGCGACGTCCTGCGCGGAGCCCACCGGCGCGTCCTCGGGGACGGCGAGCACCATGTTGACGACGCCCGCGCCGGTCTTGGCGTAGGGCAGCTCGGCGACCTCCACCACGTCGGCTCCGGACTCGGTCACCCAGTCGTGTCCGGAGATGCCCAGGTCGAAGTAGCCCTCCGCGACGAATCCGGGGATCTCCTGCGGGCGAAGGATCTTCACCTTGCCGACCCGGGGGTCGTCGATGGTGGGGTTGTACGCTCGGCTCGACTTCTTGACCTGGAGGTCGGCCTGAGCGAACAGGAGCATCGTCTGCTCCTCCAGGCTCCCTTTGGGCAGGGCGATCGACAGCATGCGGTCCCTCCTCGGCGGGCGTAGGACGCGGGCGGCGGGCGCTGCCGGGCGCCCTGGGCGACCGGCGGTCCCGGCCCATCACTCTAGCAGAATGGAGCCGGGAGGGCGGCGGCGCGACGGCCGGGCCGGCTAGTCAGCCGGGGCGATGATGCGCCCGACGTAGCGCTCGCTGGACAGCGCCTTGAGCATGAGCGCGGCGACGTCGGCCCGCGAGATCGTCCTTCCGCGCTCCGGCAGCACGTTGTCGCGCACGCGGTACAGACCGGTGAGCGGACCGTCGCTGAGCTCGGCCGGCCGGACCACCGTCCAGTCCAGCCCCGAGAACAGCACGACCTCCTCCATGCGCCCCAGGTCGGTGTAGGCCTCACGCCGGCTGGTGGCGATCCTGAGACGTTGTGCCGGCGGGACGGACGCCCGGCTCTCGCCGACACCGGCGGCCGAGAGCGCGACGAGCCGCCTCACCCGCTGCAGCTTCATCGCCGAGACGACCGAGGACATGGCGTCCGAGCAGAGCTTCGAGCGACATGAGGCGTCGGGCCCGCCGAAGGCCGCCAGCACCGCTTCCGCACCCGCGGCGGCGCGAGCGAGGGCGTCGCGGTCGCGCGCGTCGCCGCCCAGCACGCGCAGGCGCTCACGCGCGAGCTCGGGTGGGGGGCCGTGCACGAAGGCCGCGATCTCGTGGCCGTGCCCGAGCCCCTGCTCCACGATCTCGCGCCCCACCCCGCTCGAGGCGACCACCACGAGAAGCCGCATCCGTCCCTCCTCGGCACGCGTACGCGCCTGAGCATACCCGGACGAGGCGGGCGAGGAGCCGTACGCGCACAAGGATACCCGAGGACGCGGGCGAGCCGGCGTCGCTTCTCCTCGCGTCCGGGGTAGGAACCGCGGGTCGCGACGGAGGGAGGGCGAACGGAATGGCAGGTTCAGGCAGGTCGACGGCCGCCGCGATGCTGGCATCGGCTCTCGTTCTGTCCGCGCTTGCCGGATGCGCGCAGCGCGTGCGGCCGCCCGAGGAGACGCCGTCGATCACCGGCCGGGTCGAGGACGTCGCGGAGCCGTTCGAGGACGGGTGCGTGCTCACGCTGAAGGTGGAGGGCCCGCCCGTGGAGGGCGAGGCGCTGGGGTGCGCGGTAGTGAGCGTGCCGGAGGACGCCGTCATCCTGACCGGGGGCAGGCGCGCCGCCGATGTGCGGGGGCCCGACGCGATCCGGCTCGGCGACGAGGTCATGGTGTGGCACGCGGGGGACGTGGCACTCAACTGCCCTGCCCGCATCCGCGCCGGCGCCGTCCTCGTCCTGGACGGCGGCTAGGGGACATCCTGCGCCCTTGAGCGAACCCGATCCTGCATGGATGCGTCGAACATGCTCGACCGGGATGCGGAGGATGCGGAAGGAGCCCGATGTGAACCGCCTCCTGCTCGCCGGCGCGCTGACGCTCCTCATCGTGACGCCGGCCCTGACGGCGTGCGCACGCGACGTGCCGTCCACGGCGCCCTCGATAGTAGGCGAGGTCGAGTCGCTGGAGCGCGCTTCGAGCGACGGCACCACGCTCACCATGCTGGTGAGGGACCGGCTCGAGGAGCGCGGCTTCCCCTCGGGCGGCGAGTACGACGCGGCCAGCGTGCGGGTGACGCGCGACACGAGGGTCTTCACCGGCTCGGCTCGAGACCCTCGGACCGGGACCGCCGAGGACATCCGCGGAGGCGACCGCGTGGCCGTATGGTTCACCGGACCCGTCGCCGAGTCGTACCCCGTGCAGGCCACCGCCGGGACCGTGCTCGTGCTCGGTGGCCGGCCGGCTCCCTGACCGGACGGCGGCCGCCGGCGCGCCCGTCAGCCTGCGCGAGCGCCCCGGGCGCTCCGTGAGGAGGACCCTCGAGAGTGGTAGGGTGACCGGGTGACCGGGAGCCTGGCATACGCCGCGACCTGCCCCAAGGGCGTCGAGCAGATCCTCGCCGAGGAGCTTCGCGCCCTCGGCGCCGAGGACGTGCGCGAGACGCGCGCCGCGGTCACGTTCCGAGGGCCCCCGGTCACCGGCTACCGGGCGTGCCTGTGGTCGCGCCTCGCCAGCCGCGTGCTGCTCGTCCTGGCCGAGTTCCCGGCTGCCGACGCGGACGAGCTCTACGCGGGAGTGGCGGCGGTGCCCTGGGAGGAGCACGTATCCGCCGACGGCACGCTCGCTGTGGACGCCGTCGGGCGGACCGCGGGGCTCACGCACACCGGCTTCGCCGCGCGGCGGGTCAAGGACGCCGTCGTCGACCGGCTTCGCGAGCGGGAGGGCCGGCGTCCCTCCGTGGACCTCGAGCGCCCGGACGTGCGGTTGAACCTGCGGCTGCACCGGGAGCGCGGGACGCTCGCGATCGACCTGTCGGGCGAGCCGCTGCACCGCAGGGGCTACCGGACGCCCGGCGAGCAGGCCGTCGCGCCGCTGAAGGAGAACCTCGCCGCCGCGATCCTCGTGCGCGCCGGGTGGCCGGACACCGCGGCGCGCGGAGGACCGTTGCTCGACCCGATGTGCGGCTCGGGGACGCTGCTCGTCGAGGGAGCGCTCATCGCGGCCGACCAGGCGCCGGGGCTGCTGCGGCAGCGCTGGGGCTTCGAGCGCTGGCTGGGGCACGACGCGGACGCATGGGCGTCGCTGCTGGACGACGCCGACGAGCGCGCCGAGGCCGGCCGCGGCTGTCTGCCGCCGATCGCGGGGAGCGACGTGGACCCGCGGGCGGTCGAGCTCGCGCGGGCTTGCGTGCGACGAGCGGGGCTGGGTGAGCGGGTGCGCGTCGAGGCCGCGGCGCTCGAGGCGTTCGCGCCGCCGGCCGGGGCGAGGCCGGGACTCGTGGTGACGAACCCGCCGCACGGCGAGAGGCTCGGCCGTGTCGAGGACCTCCGCGAGCTCTACGCGCTGCTGGGGCAGCGGCTCGCCGGGTTCGGCGAGGGCTGGCGCGCCGCCGTGTTCACGGCGGGACCCGAGCTCGCGCGCGCGGTCGGTCTGCGCTCGCACAAGCGCTACACGCTCTTCAACGGCGCGGTGGAGACGGGGCTGTACCTGTTCGACCTGGGACCGGGGAACCGCTGGTCGGGAGCGGCGTAGCCTCCGTGCGGGCTGGGTATCCACAGAGGGAACGGCGGGCCGCCAGACGCCTGCCGGACCGGCGACGAGGGGAGGTCCCCGCCATGCCCAGAGGGATGACGCGCGCCGACGTCATGACATGGAGCGGGCGCACGCTCGTGGACCGCGACGGACAGCAGATCGGCCAGATCGACGACATCTTCTACGACAGCCGCAGCGGCGAACCGGAGTGGGGGCATGTCAGCCGCGGCCTGTTGCGCAAGCGCGAGAGCCTCGTCCCCCTCGCCGAGATGGAGACCGTGGACGACAAGACGATGCGCGTGCCCTTCGCCGAGGACGAGGTGATGAGCGCGCCTCCCGTGCAGGTGCACGGCTCGCTGACGCACGACGAGAAGGAAGCGCTGTACCGTCACTACCGCATGGGCGGGGCCGAGGGCGGCCAAGGCGAGCGGTGACCTACCCCTCGGGGTCCGCGAGGCGCTGCGGCTACCCCTCGGCCATCTGCGCCTTGAGCGCCTGGACCGCCTCGCGATAGCGGGGCATCTCCACGCCGAGGATCTGCGTCGCGAGGATCGCCGCGTTCCTGGCGCCGTCGATCGCCACGCAGGCCACCGGCACGCCGGTGGGCATCTGCACCATCGACAGCAGCGAGTCGAGCCCGCCGAGGTCCGAGGTCCTCATCGGCACGGCGATCACCGGCAGCGGCGTGAAAGCCGCCACGACCCCGGCGAGGTGCGCCGACTTGCCGGCGGCGGCGACGAGCACCTTCAGCCCGCGGCCGGCCGCGCCCGACGCCCACTCGTGCACGCGCCGCGGGTTGCGGTGCGCGGAGGCCACCAGCATCTCGTACGGCACGCCGAGCGCGTCGAGCTCGTCGGCGCAGTCCTGCATCACGTCGATGTCGGACTTCGAGCCCATCACGATGCCAACCAGCAGGGTGTCGGCCACGGGAACCTCCTCGGCGAAGCGGCTACGCGGCAAGTGTACCCGAGGCCGCGGCCCCGGCGCGGCTACCGTCCCGGCGCCGCTCCGCGCGAGTCCTCGGTCTGCATCGCGGCCTCGGAGACCAGGTGCGCCTCGTCGGGCACGCAGTCGGCGGCCGGAGCCGACTCCTCGCCCTCGCCGAAGAGCAGCTCGCGCTCGTCGGCGGGAAGCGCCTCGCGTGCCTGGTCACGCACGTTGTTCACGCCCGCGAAGAACTCGCGCATCATCGCGACCAGCAGGTACCGGCCCTTCTCGGTGAGCGTGAACGCCACATCGTCGTCGCGGGCGAACGCGCCCACGGCGCGCATGAACGACACCTCCGGCAGCAGCCCGCGCTCGATCGGCACCTCGAAGTCGCGCGCGAAGGCCCGCTTGTCGAGCCGCAGGCCGAAGAGCCCCATCAGGAAGCGGTAGCGCATCAGCTCCCGCCTCGAGAAGCGCCTCACGCCCGTGACGGCCATCTCGCCGGCGCCCACCAGCGCGTCGTACTCGTTGAGCGAGAAGGTGTCGACCCGTATCGCGCCGTCGAGGAAGGAGAACGCCCCCGAGCCGATGCCGACGTACTCGTCGTAGTCGACGATGTACTCGTCGATCATCTCCTCGCGCGCGCCGGCGTCGTCGTGCCTCGTGCGGGAGAAGCACCAAGCCGAGGACGGTTCGAAGTCCGGAAGGAGGTCCTGGGACAGTGACGCGTAGTAGCGCGCCTCCCGCGTGTAGTCCACCTTGCCGACGGTCTCGGCGAGCGTGCGGCGCACGGCGGGAGAGGCCATCAGCGGGTAGAACGTGACCTGGTCGGCTCCGGAGACCTTCAGCATCTCGACGTCGCGCGCCAGCATCTCGCCCGTCTGGCTCGGGAAGTTGAAGATCAGGTCCACGTTCAGCGAGCGGAACCTGCCCGCGGTCCGCTCGATCGCCGCCAGGGTCTCCGCGCCGCCGCCGTACTTGTCGTAGCGGTCCATCTGCCGCAGGAGCGTGTCGTCGAAGGACTGCACGCCCACCGAGAAGCGGTGGACGCGGCCGGACAGCGGCTCCACCACCTCCTCGATCAGATGGTTCGGGTTCGTCTCGGACGAGACCTCGAGCTCGCCGAAGAGCTCGCGCGCCAGGTCCAGGGTCTCGCACAGCTCGTCCACGAGGATCGTCGGCGTGCCCCCGCCGACGTAGAGCGACCCGAACCGGAAGCCCCGGTCGGCCACCATGCGCATCTCCTCGCGCAGCCGGCGGAAGTACGCCCGGGCGCGGTCCTCTTCGAAGGGGAAGCGGTTGAAGGAGCAGTACGGGCATAGCCGCTCGCAGAAGGGCACGTGGGCGTAGAGCATGTAGGTCTTGCCCGGATCCGGGTCGGGCAGCCGCAAGCCGGGCTCGTGTCCGATCGCCAGGTAGCGCTCGTTGAGCACGCGCATGACCGCGCTGACGATGCGCTCGGAGAGCATGGCGCCGTCCCGCCCCCGCTCCCGCTAGCTCTGCCCGTGCTGCTGCACGATCGCCCGCCGCCCGATGTCGGTCCGGTAGTGCATCCCCTCGAACTTGATACGGTCTACGGCCTCGTACGCCCGCTCGCGGGCCTCCTCGAACGTCGGGGCCAGGGCGGTGACGTTCAGCACCCGCCCCGCCGTCGTCAGGCTCGCGGCCTCGCTCTCGCGCGTGCCCGCGTGGAAGACGGTGACGCCGGGGACCTCCTCGGCGTGGTGCAGGCCCTCGATCGCCTTGCCGGTCTGGTACGCGCCGGGGTAGCCGCCCGAGGCGAGCACCACGGTGACGGCGACGTCGTCGCTCCACTCCGGCTCCGCGTGCGCGAGCCTGCCCTCGACCGTGGCGAGCACCAGCTCCAGAAGGTCGCTGCGCAGGCGCGGGAGCACGACTTGGGACTCCGGGTCGCCGAGTCGCGCGTTGAACTCCAGGACCTTCGGGCCGTCCTCGGTGAGGATGAAGCCGCCGTAGAGCACGCCGCGGTACGGGTTGCCGTCGTCGGCCATCTGCCAGACGACCGCGGCGAGGGCCTGGGCCATCTTCGCGAACGCCTCCTCGTCCACCACCGGCACCGGCGAGTAGCAGCCCATGCCGCCGGTGTTCGGGCCGGTGTCGCCGTCGAAGGCGCGCTTGTGGTCCTGCGCCGGAGCCAGCGGCACGAGGAACACCCCGTCGGTCAGCGCGAGCAGCGAGACCTCCTGGCCCTCCAGGTACTCCTCGATGACGACCTTGTGCCCCGCCTCGCCGAAGCGGCCCGAGAAGCACTCGTGCACCGCCTCGCGAGCGCCGGCGAGGTCCATCGCCACAGTGACGCCCTTGCCCGCGGCGAGACCGTCGGCCTTCACGACCACCGGAGCGCCGGTCTCCTCCAGGTACGCGAGCGCGGCGTCCTCCTCGGTGAACTCCGCCCATTCCCCCGTGGGGACGCCGGCGCGGCGCATGACGTCCTTGGCGAAGGACTTGGAGCCCTCGAGCCGCGCGGCCGCCGCCGAAGGGCCGAGCGTGCGGATCCCCTCCTCCTCGAGCGCGTCCACCACGCCGGCGACCAGAGGGGCCTCGGGTCCGACGACGACCAGGTCGATGCACTGCCCGACCGCGTACCGCACGACGGCCTGCGGGTCCTCGATGTCGAGATCGGTCACGTTGCGCCCGAGCTTCGCCGTCCCCGCGTTGCCCGGCGCGACGATCAGCTTCGGCTTCGGATCCTGCTCCGAGCGCGAGAGCGCCCAGGCGATGGCGTGCTCGCGGCCTCCGCCGCCGAGGATGAGGACGTTCATGCGTGCCTCCAGGACCGGGGTCGAACGTAAGGGCGATTGTACTGCATGCGGTGATATCATTCGTCTTCGCAAGTCCCCGACCTCGGGAGCGCCCGTCATGCCGCAGTTCCGCGAACTCCTCCGGCCCCTCGTCGAACGCGCGCTCATCCGCGAGGAGACCGTGCTGGCCTCCGGGCAGAAGAGCGCCTTCTACTTCGACGGCCGCACGGTCACGCTCAGCCCCGAGGGCGCCTACTACCTCGCGCGCCACCTCCTCGAGACGATCCCGGCCGACGAGTACGACGCCATCGGCGGCATGGCCATCGGCGCCGACCCGATCGCCTCCGCCGTCGCCGCGCTCTCGCACGAGCTCGGGACGCCGAAGACCGCCTTCATCGTCCGCAAGGAGCGCAAGGGCCACGGCAGGATGAAGCAGGTCGAGGGGCCTCTGGCCGAGGGCTCGCGCGTGGTCGTGGTGGACGACGTGGCGACCAGCGGCACGTCGATCCTGGACGCCGCGCACGCGGTGGAACGGGAGCGCGGCTGCAAGGTGGTGCGCGTCGTCGCGCTGGTCGACCGCCAGCAGGGCGCACGGGAGCTCTTCGAGCGCGAGGGCTACCGCTTCACACCCGTCTTCACCGCCGAGGAGCTCGGCGTCTCCCGCGAGGAGATCGAGGCGGGGTAGGGTTTGACGTCTTATCACGCTTTATCGTTGGAGCACATGCGACGATGCGCCTCCCACGACTTCCGATTCCGACGACGCCCCGAGAACATGGCGACCCTCGCCAGACTCGGGATCACGATCCGGGACGCCAAGGCCCGGATCCTGCAGCTCACCGCTTCCGAGTACGTCGAAGGCCCAACACCTCGCTCAGCAGGCTCCTCTCACGAGGCCTGGGTGTTCGGCCTGCGGGTAGAAGGCGAGTCGCTGTACGTGAAGCTGGAGGTCCGCTCGGAGCGATCGCGGTGCGTCTGCATCTCCTTCCATGAGCCCGCGTGGCCCATGGCGTTCCCCTATACGGTACGGAGAGGAGAAGGGGGTGAGAGGGGTGACGAAGGCGGAGTGTCTTGAGTGCGGGGCGATCTGCCAGCCTCGCGTCGAAGTGCGAGTCGAGGAGTACCCGGTAAAGGGTGAGCCCGTCGAAGTGACCGCGAGGGTCGCGGTCTGTCCGGAATGTGGCGAGGACATGTCCGTCGAGGAGCTCGACGACGCCACTCTGCGAACCGCCTTCAACGTCTACCGGCAGCGGCACGGGCTGATGTCGCCCGAGGAGATGGTCCGCCTGCGCGACCGCTACGGGCTCGGCGTTCGACCGTTCTCCCTCCTGCTTGGCTGGGGTGAGATAACGCTCCACAGGTACGAGTCGGGATCTCTTCAGGACTCCGCGCACGAAGCCGCCCTCCGGATGGCGGAGGATCCGGCCAACGTCCGGATACTCCTGCAGGCGAACGGACACAAGCTGACGGCGAGACAGCGCGCCCGGCTGGAGAGGGCGCTGGAGTCGCTCGAAGCGCAACGCGTGGAGCCGTGCCGGACCTCCGACCGCTTCGAGGTCCGAGAAGAGCAGGACGAGTACGGCGGCTGGCTGCCGATGCAGATCTCCAAGCTTCGCGAGATGATGCTCTACTTCTGCAAGCTGCCCGACACCTACCCGACCAAGCTCAACAAGCTGCTGTTCTTCAGCGATTTCCTGCACTTCCGCGAGCAGTCCGTCTCGATCTCGGGCTCCCCCTATCTGGCCATGCCTCGAGGGCCGGTGCCCGAGCACTACGACTGGGTCATCGCTGACCTGATAGAGGGCGGAGACCTCTCCGCCGAGGAGGTCTACTTCGAGAGCGGCGCCACCGGCGAGCTGCTCCGGCCCCTCCGCGAGCCGGACCTGTCGCTCTTCTCGCCGGCGGAGTTGACCACTGTGCGCCTGGTGGCCGAGGAACTCGGGCGTCGCACGAGCCGGCAACTCACCGAGCTGTCGCATCAGGAGGCGGCTTGGCGAGAGACGCCGCAGCGACAGCGGATCAGCTACGCGTGGGCGAAGGAATCGGCTCTGTAGCCGACTGCAGACCCAGGCGCCCTATGTCGGGAACAACCAGCTGCGGCAGCAGAGACGATATCCCGTGCGCGACGTTCCTGCTGCGCCCGGACAGCACTTTCTCACCCGTTCGCCGGTTGCGGAGCTCGTACACGCAGCACCTGAGCGGCGCGACAAGGTCGTCCCCCTTCGTGGGATCCGGAAAGGACCTCCATTGCGATCAAGAGCGCGTCACGTCTAGCTCTCCGCCACCAGCGTCCAGATGCGCTTGAGCGGAAGTTCGGCCTGGAGATCCTCCGACAGGCTGTCGTAGTGTTCGAGTACTCCGCGCACGATCGCGTCCGCATCCCAAAGTCGGATCTCGAAGAAGCTCTGCCGCGACTCCCGCGACACGCTCTGCTTGAACCCTCCCCAGGAAACGAGCAGACCCTGCTCTGCACCGAACCCTCGCATGACCCCGTGGAGTTCACGGAGAACCGCGACGTCCACTGGGCTGTCCTGCGACTTCACCTGGACGCACAGCCGCGGCGGCTCGAAGCCCATCTCACCACGTCCCGCAAGTATGTCGACGCCTCCGTCAGCGCCCGCTGGAGACTCGAGCGTCTGAAAGCCCTGCGCCCGGAGCAGCACCCCGACGAGCCTGGTCAGGTCGTGCCCCCGAAACTTCCGCCCGACGTGTTCGCGGATCTGGTCGAGCGCGTACTGCTCCAGGTCGACTGCCGACTCTTCGTCCTCTTCGCGAAGCTCCACACCTCCGAGGGACCCCCCGGTCATCGGCGCCGGCTTCCCCGTGGCGATCGCTCGGACACGCTCCTCGGCGTTGTTCCGGCTGATCCTACAGACCGTCATGAAGGCGCCAAGGGAGAAGAGGATGTCCTGATCGAATGCTGACCGAGGTATGTCCGGGGCGAACCACCTGACCTTCCTCACGTGCTTCGCGCCCTCGGGGAAGTCCGGGTGATACTCGTAGTCGCCCACGACCTCGCCGATGGCGATGATCGACCGGCGCTTGAAGGGCAGGGCGACCCAATCTCCACGCTGAATCTCACTCCTGAAGCGCCACGCCTGATTCGCCCAGTTCTTGATGGCATTGACGCCGGCGTCGGGCGTCGCCTCGGCCTGCAGCGCCTCTACCTCCTCCCGCTTGTCGAGCGGGGCGAGGTCCGGAAGCTCGTCCCAGCCGATGACCGCGTACCCCTTCTCAACGGCGAAGTCCTCGCGCTCGCCGTACTTGCCGGCCCGGACCAACCAAAGCGCCATCGCTTCCTCCCCCTACGCCGACTCCCGCACGTCCGAGCCGCCCCAATCCCACACGTCGGCCTTCACGCGCTCGTAGTTCGCGTCGAGATCCGGCCCCATCAGCACCAGCGACGCGATCCGACGCACCATCTCCGTCACGTACCGCGCCTCCTCGGGCTTGAGGTCGCGCCCGAGCAGCGCCTTCTCGCGGTACGACAGCCACTTCTTGATGACCTGGTAGCCGCCGATGGTGTAGCGCCACACGTTTGCCGGCACGCACCGCCAGTACGCGACGTCGTTCAGGTACACGTCGAAGCACGTCTCGCCGAGGAGCGGAAGGAGCCCCGATGCTGGCTCGGCTGAGCTTCGCGGCAACAGCGCGTCGCTCGATGCAGTCAGAGTATCAGCATGGGCGGTTGCAGGACGGCATCTGACCGCATGACCTCTCCACAGCGCGCCCGATGGCGTCGAGCTTGGCGGAGAGAGAGAGGGGGCCGAGGCTTCGGGCGCGGACGAGCACTCGCTTGCGTCCCGTCGAGCTGTCGAATGCGACCAGGCCAATGCCATGGCGCGCGAATGTGGCGCGGGCCTCTTCTTCAAGTCTGCTGATCGATGTCGGCATCACGACCGTGACGGTGTCCGCCATCGCCCGATAGCGGCACGCTTGGGCGAGAGCCTTGCGCCAGTCTGCCAGCTTGAATTCGAGCACGCTCACCCGGAGTTCACAAACGAACACCTCTGACGACAGTATCCACGCACCTGGGCGTGATTCCAGAGCGATTCCTGCCGCAGCTAGTTGCCGCAAGTGGCGGGTAGTGTCCGACGCCGACAGGCCCGTGGACTGCGACAGGTAGTCGGCACGGTGAGCCCGTGCGCGCTTGAGACGGGCCGCGACGGCCGCCCGTCCATTGGTGAGAGCCGAGCACCTCGCGTCCATGACCAACTCCCCAGACCCGTTCCGGTGTTCAATCAACACGAGGTCCGGGACGCCTGTGCTCGTCTCCAACTCCGAGAGAGCGATAGCTCCGGGCTTGAGGGCGATCGTCTTCTCGAACTCCCGCGCGAACTCGCTCTCGGAAAGCACTATGCCTCCAGACGGCCAATCGCGTAGTCAACCGCGCCAGCCCAACTCGCCAGGTTGCTGAGGTCGCTCTCAAGGGGAAGGTTCGCAGCGCGCAGCAGCCCGTGCAACCGTCGTGCCTCCTGCAGCCTCTCCGCGGCCAATCCCAGACCCGAATCGCGCGGGAGAAGACTCGATTCCAGGACTCGCATCGTCTCCCACAGCCCGAGGACCATCGGTTCCCGCCGCCACGCATCGTACTCCCGATTCACGATCAGGTCGTCGCATCCATTCCCGCTCAGCACATCGCCGAGCATCCCCTGCTCGCGAATGACATCGAGATCGGGCTCGAGGAAGACCCAAGTCATCAGCGGCGCAGAAGCATACGCTTTGCGTGGCTGTCGCCCGAATCCGGAGGCGACAATAGCGTCCGAGCAGTAGTGTCGCTGGGACTTGAACCAACCGGTTGCCACGCCACGCGCTCCCGCCGCGATTGCCAGAGCGCCGCCGATGTCGCTGTATCCCAAGTGCACGTCGAAGTCATTCGAACGGAGAATCGCCGTGACGTAGAGCAAGTTCCCGAACATGACGTTCGACCCAGGACAAGACCACATGGGATCCTGCCGCGCACGAGCAGCGACGATGTGGAAGCCAGCAACATCCAGAGTCGTCACCATGTCAAGAAGCTCGTCAACTTGATCGTCGCTCGCGAGCAGAGCGTCGCCGATGCACAATGATGCGTGGAGAGGGACGTCCGGTAGGAAATCGCGCTGGCCAAGCGCCTCCTCATTCATGGCGAGCACGACCTGGCTCATCCAGTCTCTTGAACTCGCAAGTTCGAGAGAGGGGGTGAGTAGGGCCGAACACGAGCATTCGGTCTGGAATCGCAGACACGAAGAGACGATTCGCGTGATGGTGCGACCGCTGAAGCTGCGCCTACTAAGGTCTGGCGTGAAGTACGGATACGCGGAGAGTTGCAGTAGTGCAGCATCAGGAACGAGACTCAGCTGAAACTCCGGATCGACAACGACCAAGGCTCCCGTCGACGCCAACTCCCTCGCAGTCTTGATCATCTCCTGTGGAGTGTGGTAGCGGGGCGAGAGGACTACGCCATCGAGGACTCCCTCGGCAAGTCCGCGTCGAAGCAGGTTGCGGCCGTGGTATCCGTCTTGGCCAAGTATCACTCTGCCACCTCCGTGAACGGCGCCAGTGCGGAAACCAGTGCACCGACAGCGCTGAAGCGCTGATGAGGCCTCTTCTTCAGGAGGCGCAGTATCGGCTGCCAGATGCCTTCGAGCCCGAGGGCAGCGCCCTCTCTCTCGACTGGCCGGACCGTCCTGATCGCCTCAACAACCTCTTGATCGCTCATGGCAGGCGTTCGATACGGATGGACCCCTGTCAGCGCCTCGTACATCACCACGCCCAGAGAGTACAGATCCGAGCGGAAGTCGAGCGTGCGCCTAAGGTCGAGGACCGTCTGCTCGGGCGACATATACGCCAGGGTCCCTGGTATCGCCAGTACTCTCGTCAACGTCGGTCCAGACATGTCGAGAGCGTAGCCGGGGTCAATCAGCACGTACTCTCCCGTTTCCGAGCGTCGCATGATGTTCGCCGGCTTCACGTCTCGATGCACCTTCTGCAGAACTCGGAGGCGTTCGATGGCGCGGCCCACCCCACACCCTAGGCGCGCGACTTCGGGAACCGGAAGACGACCGCCAGCGGCCAGGGTCTCGCGGATGGACTCTCCGTCGATGAACTCCTCGGTGAAGTACGCGAACTGCTCTCCCGCAACCGCCCTTACCCCTGGTTCCAAGGGGCCTAGCGCTGGAAGGTGTCTCGATCCCCCCGCGCGGAGGATGCCGATTTCCCGTTCCATCCTTGCCAGAATCGTGGCGATTCCCTCCGCCTCCAATGGTGAGTCCAGGCCGCTGATCGGGATCAGCTTCAGCGCAAGTCCTTCGCCATTCATGACCGCGCGAAAGACGCACTTCTGATTGGCGGAGACATCGCCGGTTGCGGCAATCTCGGCTAGTTCAGGAAACGCGCTCGCCACCTGATCCGCGTCAAGCCCGCTCCTCATCGACTCACCCTCCGCTCGACTCCAGTCATCACCCTCACGCCAGCATGGCCTGTTCGTCTTAACCGAGTCTATCTGGATAGCCACCGGCTCCGTTCTCGCTCCGGCTACAGGTCAACCCGCTAGCAATCCCAATCCCACACGTCGGCCTTCACGCGCTCGTAGTTCGCATCGAGCTCCGGCTG